>CBFCWS010000193.1:0-6502 GCA_965601765.1 uncultured Ilumatobacter sp.
CATCAGGACCACCACGTAGCCGACGAGCAGGAACAGGGCCTTCAGCACGAGCGCGTAGTTGTCGACCACGTAGCGGTCGAAGAACATCGAGCGGACGTCGTCGCCGATCACCGCCAGGGTGACGACGGGGATGAAGGCGGCGAGCATGACGAACCCGGCGAGGGTCGCCATCATCCACTTCTTGGTCTCGTCGATCCACAGGTCGACGAGGAGCACCACGTTGATCCCCACGACGAGGACCAGTTCGGGTGCGAGCGCGTGCCAGTCGAGATCGGGCCGGACCCAGTCCTGAGCGAGCAGGGCGGCGATCACGGGATGCCCGCACCGATCTGCTCGACCAGCTGGGTGACCGCCGGGTCCATCACCTCGAACATCAGCTGCGGATAGACGCCGAACACGACGATCGCGACCAGGAACGGCGTCCACGCGATCCACTCGATCGGCGTCACGTCGTAGATCTCGACGTCGTCATGATGGTCGGCGCTGTCGCCGGCGCTTCCCTCGGCGCCCTCGTTGACCGCTGCGCTCAGCGAGTGCGCCGTCGTACCGTGGGAACCGTCGTCGACGAACTCGGGGTTCGGCTCGCCGAACGCGGTGCGCTGGTACAGCCAGAGCAGGTAGCCCGCCGCCAGCACCGTCCCGAGCGCGGCGATCACCATGAGCGTGCGGTAGAGGGTCACGTCGAGGCCGAAGTTCGGGTTGTAGGCAGACAGGATCGCCGGGAACTCGCCCCAGAATCCGGCCAGACCGGGCAGGCCCAGCGACGCCATCGCCGAGAAGCCGAGGATCCAGCCGAGCTTCGGCATCTGGATCAGCATGCCGGACAGCCGACTGATCTCGAGGGTGTGGTAGCGATGCTTGATCGATCCGGCGAGGAAGAAGAGCATGCCGGTGATCAGGCCGTGGGCGACCATCCCGAAGATGGCAGCGTTGATCCCGAACTCGGTGAGCGTCGAGATGCCGAGCATCACGAACCCCATGTGGGCCACCGACGAGAAGGCGATCAGGCGCTTCATGTCGGTCTGCGCCAGGCATCCGAGCGCACCGTAGATGATGCCGACGACGGCGAGGATGCCGATCACCGGCGCCCACGCCTTGGCGCCCTGCGGGAGCATCGGGAGCGCGATCCGGACGAAACCGTAGGTACCCAGCTTCAGGAGGATGGCCGCCAGGATGACCGAACCCTGGGTCGGAGCCTGGGTGTGCGCGTCGGGCAGCCACGTGTGGAACGGGAACATCGGCACCTTGACGGCGAAGCCGACGAACATGCCGGCGAAGATCCAGATCTGCACGTCGCGATCGACCCCGGCGCCCGCCTCGACGAGCTGTGCGAAACCGAAGCTCTCGGCGCCGGTCTGGAAGAACAGCGCGAGGAACGCGACCAGCATCAGCGCCGACCCGAACATCGTGTAGAGGAAGAACTTCAGCGACGCGTACTGACGGTCCTCGCCGCCCCACACACCGATCATGAAGTACATCGGCAGCAGCACCAGCTCGAAGAACACGAAGAACAGGATCAGGTCCTGGGCGACGAACGTGCCCGCCATGCCGACCTGGAGGATCAGCATGAGCATGAGGAACATCTTCGGGTTGCCCGCCTCGGGCATGTTCTCGTAGGTGTAGATCGCGACGAGGAACGTCACGGCCATCGACAGGAAGTACAGCGGGAGGCTGATCCCGTCGAGTCCGATCGTGTAGTTGGACTTGATCACGCTGATCCAGGTCTCGTCGACGAAGAACTGGAGCTTCTCGCTCTGGTCGTAGTCGAACACGGCCAGCGTGTAGACGCCGACGGCGACGGTGGCGCCGGACGCGGCGATCGCGATCAGCTTGTGCGCCTGCTCTTCCGCTGCCGGGAAGAACGCCATGGCGAGCACGCCGATCAGGGGCAGGAACGTGCCGACCGAGAGGAGCCAGGTGTCGTTGGTGAGAACTTCCATGAGTGCCTTCGATGCTCAGACGTTGAGGATGATGAGGAGGATGGCGCCGACGCCGGCGGACGCGAACAGCAACGCGCCGTACTGGTTGACCTTGCCGGATTGGATGGGTTGCAGGGCTTCGCCGGTCTCTTCTGCGACGGTCCCCGACGCGTTGACCGCACCGTCGACCACGCGCTGGTCGATGTTGCGGTAGACCCACCGACCGGTCTCCTTGCTGGTGCGTCCGGCGCCGTCGACGACGCCGTCGATCACGTGCTGGTTGAACCAGTACGCGGCCTTCGCGATCGGGTGGGCGATGCCGTGCACGATCACCTTCTCGTACAGGTCGTCGAGGTAGTACTTCTTCACCAGGAAGGTGTGCCCGGCCCGGGCGAGGCCGTTGCGCCGGGTGAGGCCGGCGAACGCGTTCTTGCGGGGACCGAACACGCCCATCGACATCCACGCCGACACCGCGAGGCCCGCGAGCACGATCGCGATCGAGATCGCCGCCTTCGACCACTTGAACTCCGCGTGCGGGACCTTGGGCGCGAAGCAGTCGCCGTCGACGGGTTTGTCGAAGCCGCACCCCGTCTTCTCGCTGCCCTCGACCGCCTCCGCGCCGACGAGGGGCACCGCCTCGCCGAACACCCCGAACGCCTCGCCGTCGTCGACGGCGCCCTCGGACTGGTCGAGCAACGTCCGGCCGAACTCGACCTCGACGCCACGCGGCTCCACCCACTCGAGGAAGTACTCGGTCTCGAAGGGGACCCCGGGCGCATTGACGAAGCCCGAGAACACGGCGAGGAACGCGAGGATCACCAGAGGCATCGTCAACCGCCACGGCGACTCGTGGGGCTCGCTGTGCCCGTGATCGTCGTGATGATCGTCGCCGTGATCGTCGCCGTGACCTGCCGACGCGTGGCCGGGCCCGGACGCGTCGTGCGCCGTGTCGTGCGCGTCGTGGTGATCCCCGCCGACCGCGGCGGCGACCATCACCCGATCGTCGACGTCGGCGTGCGCACCGTGGTCGCCGTGATCGTCGTGGTGCTCGCCGGCGGCCGCACCGCGGGGCTCGCCGAAGAACGTGAGGTACGTCGCACGGGTCATGTAGGCGGCGGTCATGAACGCACCGACCAGACCGACGAGGAAGAAGACCGTGTAGTCGTTGTTGAAGGCGTTGTCGATGATCTCGTCCTTCGACCAGAAGCCGGAGAACAGCGGCAGACCGCACAGCGCCGCAGTGGAGAGCATCCACGTCCAGAACGTGATCGGCATGTACTTGCGCAGCCCGCCCATGTCCTTCTTCATGTCGAAGCTGTGGTGCGACGCCGAGTGGCTGATCGATCCCGCGGCGAGGAACAGGCAGCACTTGAAGAAGGCGTGGGTGAAGATGTGGAACACCGCCGGCGTCCAGGCGCCGACGCCGAGGCCCATCATCATGTAGCCGAGCTGCGAGACCGTCGAGTAGGCGAGGACCTTCTTGATGTCGTCCTGCACGAACGCGAGCGCAGCCGCGATGACGATCGTGATCGCGCCGATCACGGCGATCAGGTTGACGCCGGTGTCGAGGATCTCGAGGCCACTGAAGAACACCGGGTACAGGCGGGCGACCAGGAACACGCCGGCGACGACCATCGTCGAGGAGTGCAGCAGCGACGAGACCGGGGTGGGGCCGGCCATCGCGTCGGGGAGCCACGTGTGGAGCGGGAACTGACCCGACTTGCCGATGCACGCGATGAACAGCGCGACGGCACCCCAGAGCAACACGGTCTGGTTCGCCTCGTTCGACATCGCCCAGCCCGAGATCGCCTGGATGCTGAAGCCGTTCGAGCCTCGCTCCTCGGCCCACGCCGATGCACCGAAGTAGACGACCGCCGTGCCGACCAGCAGCCCGACGTCGCCGACGCGCACCGTGTAGAACGCCTTGAGCGCCGCTCGGCTGTTGGCCTCGTCCTCCCACCAGTGCCCGATCAACAGGAACGAGCAGAGACCCATGATCTCCCAGCCGAGGATGAACTGGACCATCGACTCCGCCGAGACCATCACGAGCATCCCGGCCGAGAACAGCGTGATCGAGGCGAAGAAGTGGGTGTACCGCCGATCGCCCTTGACGTACTCGGTCGAGTAGATCTGGACGAGCAGGGAGATGAAGCTGACGAGCAGCAGCGCCATGATCGCGAGCCCGTCGATGTGCTGGCCGAGCGTCAGCTCGAGCCCGCCGCTCTGCCACCACGTCCAGGTCCGGATCACCGGATCGACGTACGGCAGGGACTCGCCGCCCTCGGCGGCCGGGAAGACGCTCTGGGCGAAGCCGGCCGCGAGCCCGACGGCGCCTTCGGAGTGCTCCTCGGCGGAGTGCACCCGCTGGATCCACTGGAACGTCGCACCGACCGACAGCACGAACGAGGCAGCCATCGTCGCGAGGCCGATCTCCGAGCCGCCGTTCGGCATCCGCTTGCCGAACCCGAGGATCAGCGCGAAACCGATCGCGGGGATCAACGGGATCAGCCAGGCGTTCTCGAGGAACCAGCCCGAGGAGAGCTCGACGGTCTCGGCAGCGATCATCCGTGCATCTCCGAGAGCTCGTCCAGGGAGATCGACCGGCGGTTGCGGTAGATCATGAGCACCATCGCCAGCCCGACGCCGACCTCGGCGGCCGCGACCGCGATGACGAACAGCGCGAAGACGTGCCCGTCGATCGTGTTGCTCATGAGCGCGAAGGCGATCAGGTTGAGGTTGACCGAGTTGAGGATCAGCTCGATCGACATCAGCACCATCACGGCGTTCTTCCGCGCGATCACCCCGAACACACCGATGCAGAACAACGCTGCACTGAGCAACAAGAAGTTGTGGGCGAGCATCAGATCTGCTCCCGAGCGACGAGGGAAGCGCCAGCGACGAGTCGCACGCGGCGCGAGGAGGAAGCGCAGCGGACGACGAGCCCGCCATCGAAACAGTTGTGGGCGAGCATCAGGCGTGCCCCTCGACGGTGGACGGGCGCGAAGGTGACCGGTGGTTGGTTTCGACCATGGCGTCAGTCCTTCCTGGCGAGGACGATCGAGCCGATGGCGGCGGCGAGCAGGACGAACGAGACGGCGATGAGCGGTACGAGGTAGTCGCCGAGGTAGCCGTCGGAGATCCCCTGGGTCGTGAGGGCGATCGTCGACTCGTCGGGTTCGGCGATGACGTTGCCCTCGACCCCGGCGAAGGCGTTCTCGTCGACGGCATCGAACACGACGAAGGCGAGCACCCCGAACAGCAGGAGCGCGACCGGGATGCCGAGACCCCAGCCGGGGTTGTTGGTCTCGGCCTCCTTGCCGATCTTGGCCCGGGTCAGCATGATGCCGAACAGGAACAGCACCATCACCGCACCGATGTAGACCATCACCTGCGACACGGCGACGAACTCGGCCGCGGCGAGGATGTACTGGGCGGCGACGCCGCCGAGCACGACGACCAGCCAGAGCGCCGCGTGGACGACGTTCTTGGTCGTCACGACCGAGATCGCCGCGAAGATCATCGTGGCCGCGATGATGCCGAACCCGACGTTCTGCGCGACGTTCACCGAGTCGGCCGCCAGCAACATCATCGCGACCACCCCCGGACCGACACCGCGATCACTTCTTCTGCGCTCCTGCCTCGAGGGCCGGCGCCTCCGGCACGGTCTCCATCCACTCCGACAGCTTGTCCTTGTCGTGGAGGAGGTCGGCGATGCGGGGCTCCGAGTACTCGTACTCCGGGCTCCAGAACAGGGCGTCGAACGGGCACACCTCGACGCAGATGCCGCAGTACATGCACAGCGCGTAGTCGATGTCGAACCGGTCGAGATCGTTGACCTGACGGGGCTTGCCGCCCGCCCGCCGCGGTGGCGCGAGCTGCTTGTGCGCCTCGATGTAGATGCACCAGTCGGGGCACGACCGCGAGCACAACATGCACGCCGTGCAGTTCTCCTGATGCAGGGCGATGACGCCCCGGGCGCGGATCGGTGGGGTCTCCTTGGCGTGCGGGTACTGCACGGTGGCGGCACCCTGGGTCACCGTTCGGGCGAGGGTGCCCATCGTGACCCCGAGGCCTTTGACGAGTCCGGGAAGCTTCGGCATGGCGGTCCTACACCTCGACCCTTCTGACGACCGAGCCGGCGACGACGAGCATCAGAACGCCACCTTGAGGATCGCGGTGATGCCGATGTTGGCGAGTGAGACGGGGATCAGGACCTTCCACGCGAACCGCTGGAGCTGATCCTCGCGGAACCGCGGGTAGCTGAACCTGACCCACATGATGATGCCGGTGAGGATCGTCATCTTCACGAACATGATCACCGGCCCGGCGACGTTCATCCAGTTGTCGACCGAGTCGAGCGTCGTCCACCCGAACCAGTCGAACGGGATGCCCCAGCCACCGAGGAAGAGGACCGCGGCGATGAACGCGAAGACACCGGCCGTCGCGAACTCGCCGATGAAGAACATGAGGAAGCGGAAGCCCGAGTACTCGGTCATGTATCCCGACACGAGCTCGGACTCGGCGATCGGCATGTCGAACGGCGCCTGGGTGAGCTCGGCCTGGACCGCGATCATGAAGATCAG
>CBFCWS010000194.1:0-6456 GCA_965601765.1 uncultured Ilumatobacter sp.
CACCGCCGTCTTCGATCCGGATCCGGAGCACCTCTCGGCGTGCCTGGCGTCGGTGCGGGCGACGACGTGGGACGGCCCGGTCGAGCACGTGCTCGTCGACGACGCGTCGACCGACCCTCGCGTGGCGCCCGTGCTCGCACGGGCGGCCGGCGCCGCGCCCCGCACCGTCACCGTCCGCACGAGGGCGCACAACGGGGGGATCGTCGCGGCGAGCAACGATGCGGTCGCACTCGCCCGGCACCCGTGGATCGTCCTCGTCGACCACGACGACGTGCTCGACCCGACCGCGCTGAGCGTGCTGGCCGCAGCGATCTGCGACCACCCCGATGCCGACGTCGTCTACTCCGATCACGACCTGCTGCGCCCCGACGGCCTGACGGCGTCGCCGGTGTACAAGCCCGACCTGTCGCCCGAGTGGCTGCGCCAGCACAACTACATCACCCACCTGGTCGCGATCCGGCGCTCGCGCTTCGACGAGGTCGGCGGCTTCCGACCCGGGACCGACGGCGCCCAGGACCACGATCTCCTCCTGCGGCTGATCGAGTCGGGCGCCGAGGTGCTGCACGTGCCCGAGGTGCTCCTCCACTGGCGGCAGTCACCGCGCAGCGTCGCCGCGAGCACCGCGAACAAGCCCGAGGCGTTCGAGGCTGGGCGGCGGGTCGTCGCCGAGCACCTCGTGCGGTGCGGTGTCCGCGCCGAGGTCACGGCGGGCCGCTTCCCCGGCGTCGTCCGCATCGATCGCCGACCGCCCGATCCGGACCCACCGCTGGTCAGCGTCGTCATACCCACCCGTGGCGACGCCGGGCGGGTCTGGGGGGTCGACCGCACCTTCGTGGTCGAGGCGGTCCGCAGCATCGTCGACAACTCGACCCACCGGCACCTCGAGTTCGTACTCGTGATCGATGCCGACATCCCGGACGATCCACCCGCACGGCGGGACAGCGCGGCCGACGTGGTGGCCGCGATCCGCGACCTCGTGCCCGACGAGGCAGGGATGTCGGTCCGCACCGTCGAGTACGACCCCCCGTTCAACTTCTCGGCGAAGATCAACCGTGGGGTCGCCGCGGCGACGGGCGACCTGCTGCTCCTTCTCAACGACGACACCGAACTGATCGAGCCCACGAGCATCGAGCGGATGACCGGGTTGCTCGGCCCGCCGCCCGATCCGGCATCGCCGCCCCGACACGCGTTCGAGCAGCCGGTCGGCGCCGTCGGCGCGAAGCTGCTGTACGCCGACGGCACGCTCCAGCACGGCGGCCACCTGTACCACGGCGAGTTCATGCACGCCTTCCTCGGCTGGCGTGGCGATCACGCCGGACCGAACCGGATGCTCGCGGTCGACCGGGAGTGCTCGGGTGTCACGGCAGCGGCGATGCTCGTGCGCCGCGGTGTGCTCGACGAGATCGGCGGGTTCCCCGAAGATCTCCCGCTGCACTTCAACGACGTCGACGTGTGCTGCTCGATCCGCGCCCTCGGCTACCGGATCCTGTGGACGCCGCACGCCTCCTGGTACCACTTCGAGGGCCGGACCCGGGACCGAGGAGCGACGATGCCCGAATGGGAGCGGGCGGCGTCCCGCTGGCCGACCGAGCGGCCCACCGACCCGTACTCGAACCCGAACCTGGTCGAGCGCCGAGCCGACTGGCTCGAGCTCCCCGGACGATCCGGAGCGCCCCCGTACGAGGTCGGACCCGACGGGTCGATCGTCTGGGCCTGACTGCCGCCGCCTACCGCCGCCCTCGGCCCAATGCGTTCACGCGTTCGGAGGGCGGGCGGGGCGCGTGGGGCGGGGGAGGCGGCGGGCGACGCGGCGGGCGAGCTGCATCGCGGCGAGGTGCGTCGGTGTGCGCAGCGCAGGGTCGTCGGCGGCGAGCGGCCAGCGCCGGAACACGACGACGACGTCGAGTCGGTGGGGGCCTGCCGCGAGATCACCCGACACCGGGACGACGACGTGGCCACCTGCGACCTGTGCGTAGCGGCGTGGCCCGAACCTCCGGACGCCCGGACCGTCGAGCGCGGACGCGCCGTCGACGGTCACCGTCGTGCCATGGGCGTCGGTCAGCGTGATCTCGAGACGGTCGACGTGCACGGCGACGTCCCCGGCTGCCGCGTCGAAGCGAAGGCTGCGCACCGACGCCATGGTGCCGGTGAGCCGCAGCGCCAGCTGACCGCGGGAGCCGAGCCCGGGGTCGCGCGCCACCTGCGCGGACGCCAGCTCGGATCCGACCGGGAACGCGGCAAGCAGCGCCGGACCCATGCCGTCGCGCGGCACGAGCTCGGCGCCGGATCGGCCGGAGGCGTCGGTCGCGAGCTGGGCGCCGAGCACCGGGTTGTGGGCGGCAGCGATGCCGTTGACCCACACTCCGATCTCGCCGCTGAGCAGGTCGGCGTTGTCGCGGGTCATCGCCTCGACCAGATCGATCGACGTCGTGCCGGCGAGCCGGCGCACACCCGCGCCGGCGACGTCGTCGTGCTGCCACTGCAGGAGTGCGGCGGCGACGGCGCCGGTCGGGTGGCTGATGACGTCGGCGAGGTCGGCGGCGAGCGCCGCCCGCATGTCGAGGTCGTCGACGAGGACGTCGTCGTCGATGCCGTGCGCGGCGAGACGCCGTGCGAGCTGCTCGATGCCGTACCGTGCCGCGAGCAGGGACGGTGGTTGGTACTCCCGCTGTGGAGCCAGCACCGGCGTGCCGTCGACATCGACGTCGACGAGCGTCGCGAGATCGGGTGTCAGCACGCGCTCGATGCTGTCGGCATGATGCGACACGATCCGCGACGCCCGGCTCGCAGGGGCATCGGTCGCATCGTCGGGGAGGTAGGCGCGCAGGTCGGCTCCGGCGGCCCGACGCTCCTCGCCGGGCGCCGAGAGGGCGAGGTACAGCCCGACGACGCGGCGGTCGTCGCCGACCGAAGCGAGGATTCGACCGATCCCCTCCTGGATCGTGCCGCCCCACCCCACGTCGCACAGCACGAGCGGCTCGCCGTCTGCGAGCTCACGCCCGAGCTGGCGGACGACGCCGGCACGGAGCCGTGCGGCCGATTCGACGATCTGCGAGCGGAGCCCGTCGTGTCGTGCGAGGCGCTCGCACGCGGCCATGAGCTCGCTCGGCGGCACGGCGTCGGTGCCCCAGACGCGGGCGACCTCGTCCGCGTCACATCCGAACGCCCGCTCGACGTGGATCGCCTCGATCTCGGAGCGTCTGGCGAGCGCCGTGTAGAGCTCGTCGGGCGTCGCCTCGATGCACGCCGCCCGCATCGTCACCCAGCGCGAGGCGTGGACGAGCCGGGTCGAGATCGTCTCGGGCGCGACGATCCCGACGAGGCGGGCGATCTCGGCACCCTCGCGGAGCAGGCAGTGCAGGTTCGTCGCCCCCAGGCGCTCGGCGGTCACGGCAGCCCAACGGGCGAACCCGACGACGCACGGTCCGGCGGCGACCACCCCGAACTGGAACGCGGGGTCGGCGCCCAGCGATCCCTCGCCGACCAGCACCTCGCGGATCGCGGCACCGAGACCGGCGTCGCTGCCAAGCGATTGCGAGATGTCGGCGACGGCGGGCCCGGGCCGCCGCACGTGCTGCTGGCTCGCCGGCACCTCGACCATCCGGGCGGTCGCGCCGAGTCGCTGCGCAGTCTCGACGTCGGCGACCTCGTTGTCGCCGAGATGGAGCACACGACCCGGGTCGACGCCGGCGCGCTCGATCACCTCGGCGAGCAGGCCGTCGGCCTTGGCCAGGCGGTGATCGGACGAGGTGACGACCTCGGCGACGAGCTCGGTCGGCACGCCGACCCGGTCGAGCAGGACGGTGAGCTGGTCGGCCGACAGGTACGTGTCGCTGACCGCCACGACGGGGATCGAGCGTGCGTGGGCCGCCCGCACCACGTCGATCGCCTCGAGGATCGGTCGGAGGTGGTCCGACTCCGTCGTCAGCTCGGCGTCGACGCCGGTGCGGGGGTCGACGCCGACGACCGGCCCGAGCTCGGACCAGATCTCGGCGAGGGTGACCTCCGGCGATCGTCGATCGTCGGCCGCCCGCAGACGTCGCGCCTCGGCCGCCCTGGCCCGCGATTCCGCCCCACGGCGTGCGGCGTCGAACGCGGCGGTCGTGGTCGTGGGATCGAGCGCTCCGTGCAGCCGCTCGGCGACGCGCACGAAGAGATCGGCGGGACGGCTCACCGGGCGGGCCACCAACGTGTCGAACACGTCGGTGGTCACCAGATCCACGGCACCCGACGCGATCAGGTCGTGGGCCTCGTCCCACGCCGATGCGCGCACGGCGCCCACCGGGGCGATCCCCGTCACGTCGAACCGTTCGGCCGGATCGTCGACACCGCCCGCCCGCACGACGGCCCAGTCGTCATCTCGTCGACGATCGGGTGCGGTCGTCGCCGCGTCGATCGGCAGACGTGCGGTCGGCGAGCACACCACCGCCATCCCCGCGGCACGGAGACGGCCGCACAGCTCGGCCACCGCTGCGTCGAGCCCGAGGTCGCGCCGGATGCCCCCGACCGAGCGGACCGCGGTGGCATCGAGGACGAGGCCCCACGGCGCGAGGGCGCTCACCTCACGATGGACGAAGAACGCTCCCCAGGGTCCGGGGCCGTCGGTGGTGCCCCGAAGCACGTCGCGCAACCGCGGATCGACGATGCGGCCGACGCTCGCGACGTGCCCGGCCGGGTCGAGCAGGATCGGCCCGGCGGCGGCGACCGACGGCAGCAGCAGGGCCCGGCGCAGGGGCTCCGACCAGTCGGCCGGCCACACGCCGCGCGCTCCGGCCGGTTCGAGCACGACCACGGCGGCACGCTCGAGCGCTGCCGCGACGTCGGCACCGGTGCCGGGCGCGTCGACCGTGACCGTCTCGACGTCGTCGGCGAGCGTGCCCCGTGGCGTGACCAGCACCGAGGTCGTGGGGCGCTCGTCGTGCTCGACGATCGTCGTGTCGGCCGCGAGCCCCCGGCGGTCGAGTGCCGCGTCGACGCTGCGCCGCACAGCGTCGGGCATCCCCGGCTTCTCACCGGCGTCGAGCGCGCTCGAGCCGCTCATCGCCCGCCACGAGTAGAGCTGCTTCGCGATGTGGCCGACGCCGCGCCCGGCGGCGGTGCTCCGTTCGATCACGCAGAGGAGGAAGTCGACGTCCTGCGCGGGTTCGAAGTCGGTCCGGACCCTCACGTCGCCGATCGCGCTCCTGCGCACGGCGACCAGGTGGGCGAGATAGTGCTGGCCGAGGTGGCGGATCGGTGAGTAGTCGGGCTTGAAGTAGTCGGCCAGGACGTTGCCGCGATCGTCGACGATCCGTTCGTCGGTGTAGACGACGTCATGCTCGGGGTGTCGGTCGAAGTGGTCGACGACGTCCCACCCGGCGCCGGGTTCGACGAGATCGTCGTGGTCGACGAAGGCCACGATCTCCCCGGCGGCGCGGTCGATCCCGTCGTTGGTCGCGGCGGCGATCCCGCCGTTGGCCGGCCGGCGGACGAGGCGATGGCGCGGATCGCCGGTCGCCCAGTGATCGAGGAGCTCCCGCACCGCCGGGTCGCGGGACGCGTCGTCGACGACGAGGCACTCCCAGCGGTGATAGCTCTGGGCATCGATCGAGGCGAGCGTCGCCCGGAGGATCTCGATCGGCGGGTCGAACACGGGAACGACGAACGTCAGGCGTGGCGACCCGCCACCGGTGGAGCGCGTCGACACGACACGACGACGCGGAGACATGGGTGGGATCGTACCGTCGGCACCCGACCGCAGCCGGGGCGCCGGGTGATGGTCGGCGCCCGCGGCACGCCGGCACGCCACACGGCTCCAGTGGCCGACACGCTCGTTGCGCGCCTCGACGACGAATCCCGAGCCGTCGGCAACCCGACCCCCCGGTCGCGAATGGGGCCAGGCACCATTCGCGACGTGGTGGCCAGGCGGGAGGCGGGGTCGGCGATCCCGGTGGGGACCGGTCTGGCGCCGCCGGCGACCGGATGTCGGACTGGAGGCGAGCGCGGTCGCCGTCGCCACGCCCCGGAGTGCGAACCCGGTGCGTATGATCTCCGCCCATGCCGCAGGCGGGAGCGATCATGTCGGTGGGGGCGATCGTCGTCACCTACGACCCGGGCGGGTCACGTCTGGAGGACGCGATCGGCGCGCTGCGCGGCGAGCTCCCCGACCGGCCGATCGTCGTCGTCGACCACGGCGGGTTCGCCGACGAGCGTCTGCGCGCCGCCGGCATGATCGATGCGCTGGTCGAGATCGTCGAGCCGGCGGACAACCTCGGGTTCGCCGCCGGGGTGAACACCGGTCGACGAGTGCTTCGGTCGATCGCACCCGAGGTCACCGTGATCGACGTCACCCACGGCATCGGTCGCTACGACGTCCGAGCGGGAGCGCTCGCGCTCGCCCGGGCCAGCCAATACCTGGTCCCCGGTGTCGTCGTCGCCGTGGTCGACCCCGGGGTCGGCACCGATCGTCAGGCAGTT
>CBFCWS010000195.1:0-6455 GCA_965601765.1 uncultured Ilumatobacter sp.
CTACGTCGGACCGTCCCCGACCCTCCTGACGATCCACGACCTCCAGTACCTGCGCTACCCCGAGTACTTCGGCGCGCTCAGACGCCGCTACCTGACGACGACCATGCCGCGCTCGGCGCGGACCGCCACGATGATCGCCGTCCCGTCGCGGTACGTGGCGTCGACCGTGCTCGACGCCTTCGCCGTCGCCGCCGACCGCGTGCGCGTCGTGCCGCACGGCGTCCCCGAGGTGGCGACCCCGAGCGACACGGCCGTGGCCGAGGCCTGTCGCCGCTACGGGGTGACACGGCCCTACGTCGTCTACCCGGCGATCACCCACCCGCACAAGGGCCACCGCGTCCTCGTCGATCTCCTCGAGCACGCCCCCGACGTCGCACTCCTCCTCACCGGATCGCCGGGCGTCGCCGAGGACGAGGTCAGGTCGGCGATCGCTGCGAGCGGGCACGCCTCGCGGATCGTGCGCGCCGGGTGGGTGCCGGCCGCCGACCGGGACGCCCTCGTCGCCGGCGCCGAGGCGCTCGTGTTCCCGTCCGAGTACGAGGGATTCGGGGCGCCACTCGTCGAGGCGATGTCGCTCGGGACACCGGTCGTGGCGTCGGCCGCCTCCGCGGTGGTCGAGGTCGTCGGTGACGCCGCCGTCGTCGTCGGCACGCCCACGGGGGAGGCCTGGGCGTCCGGGCTCGAGGCGGCCCGCCGTCGTCGCGACGAGCTGATCGAGCGAGGTCGCCGGCGGCGGTTGGCGTACACCCCGGCGCGCTCGGGCGAAGCGCTCGCCGATGCGTACCGCACGGCGGTCGGGGCCGATCTTCGTCGTGGTGACGAGCCGGACGACGTGGTGTCGTGATGCGATTGCTCGTGATCTGTCCGCACTTCGCGCCCGACACGGCGCCGACCGGGACGGTGATGACGCGGATCGTCACCGAGCTCGCCGAGCGCGACCACGAGATCCACGTCGTCACATCGCTGCCCTGGTACCGCGAGCACCGCATAGAGCCGGGCTGGGCAGGGCGCTGGCGTCGGACGGAGACGACCGGCTGGGGAACGATCACGAGGATCCATCCGTTCCCGGGCGACGACAAGGCGAACCTCGCCAGGCGTGCGCTCGGGTTCGCCGGCTTCTCCGCGCTGGCGCTCGTCACCGCCTGCTCCGCCGGCCGTCGCGATGCCGGCGGCCGTCGGCGCCGGATCGACGCGGTGCTCGCGATGTCGCCACCGCTCACCCTCGGACCGACCGGCCGCGCGGTCGGGATCCTCCGCAGTGCGCCGCTGCTGTTCAACATCCAGGACGTGTTCCCCGACGCGGCGATCACGACCGGCTCGATCACCGATCCCCGTGTCATCCGGGCGGCGCGCTGGCTCGAGCGGTGGAGTTACCGGGTCGCGTCCGCCGTCACGGTGCTCTCCGACGACCTCGCAGCCAACGTGTCCGCCAAGGCCGGTGATCGCACCGCAGTGCACGTGATCCCCAACTTCGTCGACACCTCGGCGATCACGCCGGCGGATCGGATGACGCCGTACCGGGCCGCGCTCGGGATCGGCGACGCCCCGGTCGTGTTGTACGCCGGCAACCTCGGCTTCTCGCAGTCGCTCGACCTGTTGGTCGAGGCGGCGCGCCGGATGCCCGACGTCCACGTCGTGATCAACGGCGACGGCGTCGCCCGCGATCGAGTCGCCGCCGCTGCCGACGAGCTGCCCAACTTCCACGTGGTCGGGTACCAGCCGGCGTCGCGTCTCGCCGAGGTGCTCGCCTCCGGCGACGTCCACGCGGTCGTGCTGAAGACCGGGCTGGGCGACGTCAGCGTGCCCTCGAAGACGTACTCCTCGCTCGCCGCAGCGCGCCCGGTCGTCGCCGCGATCGATCCGGACACCGCGGTGCCTCGGCTGCTCGCCGAGGCGGGTGCCGGGATCTCGGTGGAGCCGGACGATCCGGATTCTTTCGTCGCAGCCCTGCGTTCGCTGGTCGACGACCCGGGGCGCCGCGCCACCCTCGGGTCCAACGGCCGGCGGTGGGCGGTCGAGTACGCATCGCCGGAAGCCGTCGGCATCGCATATGAGTCGCTGCTGAGAGCGATGGCGGCGCGCGACGATCGCCCGGCACGATGCGGGTCGCGGCGCGGCCCGGGTCGGTGGGGTCGCCGGTAGCGTGTCGGCGTGGCAGATTCCTCGACCAAGAAGGCCGCGAAGCTCGCCCAACGTGGCGGCGGCCGCACCGTCCGGTTCCAGGGCGGCACCGTGTTCCCGCTCGCAGTGGCCCTCACGCTCGTCCTCGGGCTCGCACTGATCGTCTACGCCCGTCAGTCGGTGCCGGCCGCCGATGCCTCGCCGCCGACGATCGACGACCACTGGCACGCAGCGTACGGGTTCAACATCTGCGGCGAGTGGTACCAGCTCAACGGCGACCTCGAAGAGCTCAACGCCCAAGGGCAGCTGGTCAACACCGACTTTCTTCGCAGCGGCGTGCACAGCCACAACGACGGGATCATCCACTGGCACCCGTACGGCTCGCCGGCGGTGGGCAAGAACGCCAAGCTCGGTGTGTTCCTCGAGACCTATGGTGTCGAGCTCACCGACGACGCGCTGCGGTTCCCGCCCGCACAGGTCGAGACCGTCCCCGGCCTCCAGGCCGAGTACGTCGAAGGCGACGACGACTGCGACGGCGAGGATGCGGAGCTCTCGGTCAAGGCCTGGGACTCGTTCACCGACACCGACGCCGGGTCGCGGTTCATCGCCAACATGAACAACATCCGCATCGACAGCGACGCGATGGTGTTCTCGATCTACTTCCTGCCGGACGGCGAGGAGCAGTCGATGCCGCCGTGGGCGCAAGAGCTGCTGACGCGCGCCGAGAACGACTCCGGTCAGCTGCGTCCCGAAGACCTCCTCGACCAGACCGATCCCAGCATCGTCGGTGACCCGTCGGGCGACTCGACCGAGGACGGCGCCGACGACGCACCGGCCGACGACGAGGGCTGATGCTCGCCGTCGTCCTCGTCGGCGGATTCGGGACGCGGCTTCGACCTCTCACCCACAACACCCCGAAGCCGATGCTCCCGATCGTCGGCCGCCCGATGATCGTCCGGCTGGTCGAGCACTACGCCGCGGGCGGCGTGACCGACGTCGTGCTCGCTCTCGGTTTCCAGCCCGAGCCGTTCTACGCCGCCTTCCCCGACGGTGAGCATGCCGGCGTCCGCGTGCACTACGCCGTCGAGCCGGAGCCGCTCGACACCGGCGGTGCGATCGCGTTCGCGGCGCGCCATGCCGGCGTCGACGGCACGTTCGTCGTCGGCAACGGCGACATCGTCACCGACCTCGCGCTCGGCGATCTCGTCGGCGAGCACCGGGCGGCGAACCGTCTCGCCACGCTCCACCTGACGCCGGTCGCCGACCCGTCAGCGTTCGGGGTCGCCGAGCTCGACGACGACGGTGCCATCACGCGGTTCGTCGAGAAGCCCGCGCCGGGCCAGTCGCCGAGCAACCTGATCAACGCCGGGACCTACGTGTTCGAACCGGAGGTCCTCGACCTGATCGAGCCCGGGCGGCGCGTCTCGGTCGAACGCGAGGTCTTCCCGGCGCTCGTCGAAGCCGGCCGGCTCGGCGGGCTGCCGACCGACGACTACTGGATCGACGTCGGGCGACCGAAACCCTTCCTGCAGGCCAACCTCGACGTCGCCAGCGGTGTGCGCGGCACCGCCGAGGGCCCGATCGTGGGTGGCGCCTTCGTCGACCCCGGTGCCATCGTCGTCAACTCGGTCGTCGACGGTGCGACCGTCGCCGCCGGCGCACGGCTCGTCGACTCGGTCGTGCTCCCCGGTGGCCGGGTCGGTCCGGATGCCGTCGTCGAGCGCTCGATCGTCGCCGGCGAGGTCGGCGCCGCAGCCTCGGTCGCCGACGTGGTCGTCGGCGCCGACGACGTGATCGCGGCCGGTTCGTCGGTCGAGGGCGAGCGCGCCGACTGATGGGCGGGCCCGAGCGAGCGCTGGTCGTGGGCGGGGCCGGATTCATCGGGTCGCACCTGGTCGAACGGCTGCTGCTCGACGGCATCGCGGTCGAGGTCGTCGACGACCTGTCGACCGGCAGCCTCGCCCATCTCGCCGACGCCCGCGCGATGGGCGCATCGCTCAAGATCCACCACCTGTCGGCGGCCGACGACGATTTCGTCGGGCTGGTGTCCCTGCGCCGACCGGACGTCGTGTACCACCTCGCGGCTGCGGCTCCCGCCGACGCCCCGGTCTCGGCGATCGCCGACCGGTGGGCGCTCTCGGCCGCGGTGGCCCATGCCGCGGTGGGAGCCGGTGTCGCCAAGCTGGTCACGGTCCTCCCCGCGATCGAGCTGTACGGGCAACCGGCGGCGCGCGACCTCCCGGTGAAGGAACGTGCGTTCGCACCGTGGGGTCTGCGAGGCGTCACCGCCCGAGCGGTGGTCGACATGCTGACGGTGCTGCGCCAGACGCGAGACCTGGAGTTCTCGGCCCTCGCGCTCGCGACGGTCTACGGGCCGCGGCAGCCTGCGACCGGAACGGTCGGCGAGGTGCTTGACGCCGCGCTGACCGGTCGCGCGCCGGTGCTGGTCGGCGACGAGCGATGCAGCGACGACTACGTCTTCGTCGACGACGTCGTCGACGCCCTGGTGCGAGCCGGCGCCCGCGGGAGCGGCCTGGTGATCAACATCGGCACGGGCGTGCAGACGACGCTCGCCGATCTGTGGGCGGTGGCGGCCGGTGTCGACGCGAGCGCGCCCGAGTTCGTCCGCGCGCCGCCGGGCCGGCCGGAACGCTTCGCCGTGTCGCCGGTTCGGGCCCGGATCCATCTCGACTGGTCGCCGTGGACCGACCTCGAGCACGGCCTCGAACAGCTCCGCTGACGCGGGCTGGTCGCCGGTCGATCCGGCGCCGTGGACCGCACCGGTCGAACCGAGCGACGAGCGCGAGGTCGGGCGTTACGGGGACGGGTGGTCGGAGCCGGCCGCGGCGAGGCAGCGTCGGGCGAGCGCAGCCGCGCGCTGCGGCGTGGCCATGATCGTGTCGCACACGACGCAGTCCATCCCAGCGGCCCGGACCTCGTCCTCGAGCTCGCGATCGACCTCGTCGATCAGGAGCGTGCCGGCGATCGGAGCGTAGATCGCGGCGACACCGACCGAGTCGGGACGGTGCCCGAGCTCGCGCATCAGCCGTTCCGCCGGACCCTTGAGGGCACGTCCGCCGACGAGCGGTGAGACAGCCACGACCGTGTCCCGCCGCGCGCGCAAGGCGTCGTCGACCCCTGCGAGGGCGCGGATCGGGGCGATCGACACGAGCGGATTGGACGGTGCGACGACGACGACGTCGGCGCGCAGCGCGGCGGCCGCCTCCGGCGTCAGCGACGCGCCGCCGTGGCGGACGTCGATCGCCGTGGCGCTCACGTCGTGGCGCTCGCGGACGAAGTACTCCTGGAACGACAGCTCGCCGAGCGCCGTGGTGACGATCGTGCGCACGGGTTCGTCGGACATCGGCAACAGCGTCGCGTCGAGCAGCCACGCCGCCGCGACCTCGGCGGTGACGTCGGTCAGGCGCGCCCCTTCGGCCAGCCGCGCGGTGCGGTAGAGATGTGTCGCCAGGTCCCGGTCGCCGAGGCTGAACCAGGTGGTGGCGGCGGCCGAGGCATCGGGTCGGACGGGGGTGTAGCGGGCGAGGGCAGCCATCGCCTGCCACGTCTCGTCGCGCAGGCCCCAACCGCGCTCGGGGTCGATCGCATCGGCGAGCGTGTAGGTGATCGTGTCGAGGTCGGGTGAGATCGCCAGCCCGTGCATGACGGTGTCGTCACCGGTGTTGACGACGGCGGCCAGTTCCGCGTCGCCGACGACGTCGATCAGCCCGCGCAGCAACCGGGCGGCGCCGACGCCGCCGGACACGACCGTGATCGAACCCGCGGCCGGCCCGCCGGCCGAGTTGCCCGATCGCTCGGTCGTCACGATGCGTGGGCCTTCTCGTAGAGGGCGACGAGGCGCTCCGCGGTCGTCGACCAGTCGAAGCGGGAGAGGTTGCGCTCGCCCGCCTCGATCAGGTGCCGGCGCCGGTGGTCGTCGGCGATCACACTGCGCAGGGCCAGCGCGAAGTCCGACGGATCGCGGCCGTCCACCAGCGCGGCGGCCTCGCCGGCGATCTCGGGCACGCTGCCGACCGCAGTGGCCACGACGGGGACGCGTGCGGCGTTCGCCTCGAGGATCGGGAAGCCGAAGCCCTCGTCGAGCGACGGGTACGCGAGCACCGCGGCACGGGCGAGCAGCCACCGCTTGGTCGGTTCGTCGACGGGACCGAGGCGCACGATCCGTCGCCTCGCCCGGGGTGTGGCGGCATCGATGGCAGCCGAGACCGCCGCGGCGTCGTCGCCGGGCGCGCCGGCGAGGACCAGTCGCAGGTCGGCGTCCTCGTCGGCGAGCCGCTCGAATGCCTCGATCGCCAGCGGGAGTCCCTTGCGCC
>CBFCWS010000196.1:0-6446 GCA_965601765.1 uncultured Ilumatobacter sp.
TCCAATCGCAGATCGACATCGCCGGCGTCGGCGACCTGATCGAGCTCCCCGGCTTCGTGTCGGACCAGGAGCTGCGATCGTCGCTCCACCGAGCGGGGTGCGTGGTGATCCCGTCGCTGTACGAGCCGTTCGGCACGGTCGTCCTGGAGGCGCTCGCGAGCGGGTGCCCGCTCGTCGTCGCCGACACCGGCGGCCTGGCCGAGCGGCTCCGCGACACCGACGCGGCCTTGCTGTTCGAGCCCGGCAACAGCGCCCAGCTCGCAATGGCGATCGAGCGCGTCCTCGGCGACCCCCGGCTCGCCGACGACCTCGCGCAACGCGCGAGCGAACTGGTGCGCCGATCGTTCAGCTGGGAGGCGGTCGCCGCGGCGGTGACGTCGGTGTACGAGGCAGCGCTGGCGACCGTCAGGTCCCGGTGAACTCGGCCTTCCCCGGCCCGTGCTCGAGGAAGCTCCGAACGCCGATCTGGCTGTCGTTGGTGTGGAACGACTCGACGAACCGCGTGCGTTCGATCAGCAGCCCGTCGGCGAGCGACGCCGACAACCCGTCGTCGATCGCACGCTTGGCGAGCGCCTGCGCGAGCACCGGCCCGCTCGCGATCTCCGCGGCCAACGCCCGTGACCGCTCGGCGAGCATCTCGGGGACCACGACCTCGTCGGCGAGCCCGATCCGCAGCGCCTCGTCGGCGGCGACCTGACGGCCGGTGATGCACAGCTCCTTGGCGCGGCTGGGCCCGACGAGCCGGGCGAGACGCTGCGTGCCCCCACCGCCGGGGATCGTGCCGAGCAGGATCTCCGGCTGCCCGAAGACCGCCTTCTCGGAGGCGATGCGGTAGTCGCACGCAATGGCGAGCTCGCAACCACCCCCCAGCGCGTACCCGGCGACCGAGGCGATCACGAACCGCGGGACGGCAGCGATCGCATCGAAAGCGCTTTGGATGGTGTCGGTGATCGCGCGGGCCTCGTCCGGCCCGCCGAACTCGGAGATGTCGGCGCCGGCGGCGAAGATGCGATCGCCACCGGTCACGATGACCGCGCCGGGCGGATCGGCGGTGAGCTCGTCGGCGATCTCGTGGATGGCGCCGACGACCGCACTCGACAGCGCGTTCACCTTGCCGTGGTTGAGCGTGACGATCGCGACGCCGTCGTCGAAGCGTTGGAGGTGGACGATCGGGAGCGACTCATCGGCCATGCGGCCCATACTGCCACGCAGGTGGGCTCCGCTCCCGAGGCGCGGCGCGTTCGCCGTGCGCCCAGGGGTCCGCCGTCGACGGGTCGCCGGGCTCAGGACTCCACGCCGGCGAGCATCTCGTCGGCTGCGGCCCAGGGGTCGAGCTCGTTGGACGCCACCGCACCGCTCAGCTGCTCCCAGCGGTCCCCGGTGCACAGCTCACGGGCGCGGACGTGGAGCCGCTCCGCGATGATCTCCCGGAGCTCCTCGCTCAGGCGGAACGCCCGCCGGTCGGCGAGCACGCCGGCATCGTCGGCGACGGCGCGGTGCCGGACGATCGTGTCCCACAGGTCGGCGATCCCGTCGCCCGACGTGGCGACCGTCTCCAGGATCGGGGGACGCCATGCGTCGTCGGCGAGATCGGACAGATCGAGCATCTGCTCGAGATCGCGGCGTGTGGCGTCGGCCCCCGGCCGATCGGCCTTGTTGACGACGAACACGTCGGCGATCTCCATCAGTCCGGCCTTGTTAGCCTGGACGCTGTCACCCCAACCGGGGTTGACGACGACCGCGGTGGTGTCGGCCTTCCCGGCGATCTCGACTTCCACCTGACCGACGCCCACGGTCTCGATGAGGATCCGCTGCCACCCGAGGGCGTCGAGCAGGCGGACCGCGGCGGGCGTGGCGAGCGCCAGACCACCGAGATGGCCCCGGGTCGCCATCGAGCGGATGAACACGCCGGGATCGTTGGCGTGCTCCTGCATGCGGACGCGATCGCCGAGGATGGCGCCACCGGTGAACGGCGACGACGGGTCGATGGCCAGCACGCCGACATCGTCGCCCAGCGAGCGGACGTGCGCCACGACGGCGCTGGTGAGCGTCGACTTGCCGGCGCCCGGGGCGCCGGTGATCCCGATCGTGTGCGCTCCGCCGCTGCGCGGATACGCCTGCCGGCCGACGGCACGGCCGGGCTCGCCGCCCCGCTCGACCAGCGAGAGCAACCGTGCGATGGCGGCGCGGTCACCGTCGACCGCAGCAATGAAGAGCTCGTCGGGGTCGTTGGTGCGGCCCATCGCGGATCAGACCGGGCTGTCGAGTGCCGCTTCGGCTTCGGCGATGTCGACCACCTCGGTCACGCCGTCGACCCGGTCGCGCATGATGCGCTCGATCCCGCCCTTGAGGGTCTGGGTCGAGACCGGACAGGTGCCGCAGGCTCCCACCAGTCGAACCGTCACGACGCCGGTCGACTCGTCGACGTCGATCAGCTCGACGTCACCCTGGTCGGCCTGGAGCGCGGGACGGATCACATCGAGGCAGGCTTCGACCTTGGCGCGCATCACGGACTATTCAACCACCGTTTCGCCGGGATCCGGACCCCCACCGGCGCGGGGTGGCGAGGCCTCGACGCGCCGCTTGGCCACCCACAGGGCGCCGACGATGAGCAGGATCGGCACGCCGATGAGGAGGATCTCGTCCCAGCCGCCCTGGTGGGCGACGACGGCCGTGCACCAGCCTGCGAACCCAGACATCTCAGCCGATCCGTTCGATGTCGGCACCGACCCGCTGCAGGCGACCGACCAGGTCGTCGTAGCCGCGGTCGATGTGGTGGATGCCGCTGATCCTGGTCGCACCGGTCGCTGCGAGACCGGCCACGACCATCGCCGCGCCGGCCCTGATGTCGTGGGACTCGACGTCGCACCCGACGAGCTCCGGGACCCCGGTCACGACCGCGTGGTGGCCGTCGAGCGCGATGTCGGCGCCGAGCCGGCGCAACTCCTCGACGTAGCGGAACCGGCCCGGGTACAGGTTCTCGGTCACGACGCCGACGCCGTCCGCGACCGACAGCATCGTGATGATGAGGGGCTTGTAGTCGGTGGCGATGCCCGGATACGGCAACGTCGCCACGTCGGCGGCGACGAGCCGCCCGGTGGAACGGACCTGGAGGCCGTACGGGAGCTGGCCGAACTCGAGACCCATGTCGTGGAAGCGGGTGAGCACCATCGTCATGTGCTCGGGCTTCGCGTTGAGCAGGTCGAGCTCACCACCGCTCACCGCACATGCTGCGATGTACGTGGCGGCCTGGATCCGGTCGGGCACGGTCTCGTGGTGGCAACCGTGCAGGGCGTCGCGCTCGACACCGGTGATCGTCAACCTCGACGTGCCGATCCCGTCGATGCGGGCACCCATCTTGACGAGGAAGTCGCACAGATCGATGATCTCGGGCTCGCGGGCGGCGTTGTCGATGGTCGTGACCCCCTCGGCGAGCACCGCTGCGGTCAGCAGGTTCTCGGTCGCTCCCACGCTCGGGAACTCGAAGACGATGTCGGCGCCGCGGAGCCGGTCGGCGGACGCATCCAGCCGTCCGCCGGACATCGCGATCGTCGCTCCCATCCGCTGCAACCCGTCGACGTGCAGGTCGATCGGGCGCGCACCGAAGTCGTCGCCGCCCGGGAGGTGGAGTTGCGCCCACCCGCACCGGCCGAGCAACGGACCGAGGACGTTGATCGACGCCCGCATCTTGGCGACGAGCGCCGGAGGCGCGACCGGCTCGAGATCGCCGCTGTTCACGATCTGGACCACCTTGAAGCGATCGTTGAACGTGACGTCGAGCCCGATCGCGGTCAGGAGCTCCGCCATGATCCGGACGTCGACGATGCCCGGGACGTTCGTGAGCTCGAACTCGCCTTCTGCGAGCAGACAGGCGGCCATCAGCTTCAGCACCGAGTTCTTCGCACCCGGCACCAGCACCTCGCCGCGGATCGGCCCGCTGGGCCGGACGACGATGCAGTTGTCGGCGTCGCCCATGGCCCCAGTATGCCGCCACGACCGGGCCGGCCGCCGCCCGCTCGTATGCTCACCCGGTGCCACGGAACCGGACCGTCACCCGCGACTGGCCGGCCGACCCCACCACCCTCGCCAACCTGACCTCGCCGCGGTCGGATCTCGTCGTCGAGCGCGAGACCGTGGCCGGGACCTTCGAGCAGCTCTCGGGTCCGTTCGAGCACTTCGAGCGGACGGTGCGCGTCGATGCCGACGTCGTCGAGGAGACGACGGCGTACCGACTCACGATCCCCTGGTTCGGGTGGCTCTTCGCACTCCCGATCCGGTGGCACCTGGCCCGGCGCTGGTCGGGCGCTCGGCGACGATCCGGGGGCATCTGGTGGGCGCCGCCCGACGTGATGACGCCTCGCAACGTGCTCGTGCTCGGGTTGCTCGCCGCGGCCTCGATGTCGTCGGCGTTCACCAACACCCTCTTCACGCAGACCGCGCAGTTCGCCGCCGACGACTTCGGTGTCAGCGACACCGCGTTCGGTGTCGCCGGGGCGATCGTCCGCGCCGGCATCGTCGTCGCGCTCCCACTGGCGGTGCTCGCCGATCGCGTCGGCCGGCGGCGCGTGATGTCGATCGTCGCGTGGGCCGCCCCGGCGATCTGCGCGCTGGGTGCGTTCGCACCGAGCTTCCCGGCCCTCGTCGCGACCCAGGCGATCGGTCGCCCGCTCGGATTGGCGCTCGATCTGCTGATCGCCGTCGCCGTCGCCGAGGAGATGCCCCGCAACAGCCGCGCCTACGCGCTGAGCGTCATGGCGATGGCGTCCGGCTTCGGTGCCGGGATCGCCGTGATGGTGCTCCCCCTCGCCGATCTCGGCAGCGACGGTTGGCGCTACGTGTACCTGGTCACGCTCGTCTGGCTCGCGGTCGCGGTCGATATCGTCCGACGGCTCCCGGAGACGAAGCGGTTCGAGCGCCCGCACGTCGTCGCCCCGCCGCTCGACCGACGTCGACTGGCGATCCTCGCCGTGGTGGCCGTGAGCGCCAACCTGTTCGTCGCACCGGCGAGCTTCTTCCAGAACCGCTACCTCGCCGACGTGCGGGGGTTCGATGCGAGCACGATCGCGCTGTTCACGCTGACGACGGCGACGCCGGCGGGCATCGGTCTGATCGTCGGCGGGAAGATCGCCGACCTCCGCGGGCGGCGCCACGTGATCGCCGTCGCGGTGCCGATCGCGACCGCGCTCGTCGTCACCTCCTTCATCGTCTCCGGGGTGGCGATGTGGACCGCGGCGTTCGGCGGCGGCTTCATCGGCGGGATCGCGGTGCCGGCGCTCGCCGTGTACCGCGCCGAACTGTTCCCGACCGGCAACCGTGGCCGTGCGGCCGGGATCCTGACGACGACGGCGCTGCTCGGCGGCATCGTCGGGCTCCTCGGCGTGGGCGCCCTCCTCGGCCGGGGTTGGGGGTACGGTCAGGTCATGGCGCTCGTGGCGCTCGGTCAGGTCCTGGTCGTGATCACGGTGCTCCGGGGGTTCCCCGAGACCGCACACCGCGAGCTCGAGGATCTCAACCCGCTCGATCGGACGGCACCGGACCCAGCAGTCGATCGGCGAAGTCCCTGATCGCCCCGGCGATCGTGTGGTCACAACCCTCCAGGCCGTGCCCGACGCCGTCGATGACGATGTGGCGCACCTTGGCGCGCGCGGGCATGGTGGCCGACCACCGCCGGAGCTCGTCGGGGCTCCCGAAGGTGTCGCGGCTCCCGGAGACGAACAGCGTCGGGACCCGGACGTCGGGGAGGTGCTCGACGCGCAGCCGATCGGGCTTGCCGGGCGGGTGGAGCGGATATGCGACGAGGACGAGACCGCGCAACGCCGGCGGCGGCGGGTGGTCGTCGGCGCCGGCGGCGATCAGCGAGCACATCCGGCCGCCCATCGACCGGCCGCCGAGGATCACCCCGCCCGCGGCGGCGATCGCGTCCGCGTGACGGTCGAGGTCGTCGCGGATGGACGCGAGCAGCTTCGGGGCGCGGTCCGGCGCCTTGCGGCCGTCGCGACGGTACGGGAAGTCCTCGAGGACGCACGGCCGCGGTGCGACGAGATCGCGCGTCGCCAGGAGCGAAGGGTGCGAGGCGTCGGACCCCGCACCGGGATACAGCAACAGCATCAGCGCGCCGCTGTCAGGATGCGGCGGGCCTCGTTGAGATCGAGGATCGCCTTGCTCGCCCCGGTTGCCTCCCCGCCGTGATCGGGGTGGACGTCGCGCATCCGGGCCCGGTAGCGCTTGGTGACGTCCCGCTTGGTCGGGAGGTCGCCGTCGGGGGGGAAGCCGAGGACCTCGCGCGCCCACCGGTCGGGGTCGGCGAGCGCGGCGATGTCGTGCGAGCTCGAGCCGGCGAGGTGCGCGATCAGGGCGGGCCCGATCGGACCCCGCCACGTCATCGCCTTGCGGAGCAATGGGGCGATCGTCGCGCGGCTCGGCAGGTCGAGGCGCTCGACGGCGTA
>CBFCWS010000197.1:0-6404 GCA_965601765.1 uncultured Ilumatobacter sp.
GAGTCGCACCACCGTGAGACGCACCACAGCGAGGACGAGGACGAGGACGAGCGGCCGAGCGGGCCGGCTACGGCGACCGGCTGACCACCGGCCGGGTATCAGCCGGCGCGCCGCCGGCCTCGTCTCCGTCCTCGGCCTCACCCTGGCGGCCTGTTCGGGCGGATCATCGGGCGACGGTGACACCACGGCAGCGTCCGTCACGTCAACGGCACCCGCCGGCGGCGGGTCCGCGTCACCGCCGCCGGGCGACGACGCCAGCGCCGTGCCCGAGCCCGACGCGGGCACCGGGTCGGCCGACGACACGGCACCCGAACCTGCCCCGAGCGAGACGACCGCGGCGACCTCGACTGCGCCGGCGTCCACGCGGCCGGACACGACCGCTCCCCCGACCGACACGGCGACCGACGAGCCCGCGGACGACCCACCCGCCGACGGCGACGCCGACGACGACGACGTGGATCCGCCGGTGCTGCTCGAGGGGACCGAGATACCCGACTGCGACGAGATCACCGCCGACGACCCCGACAGCGACGACCTCGACTGCGCCAGCGCCGGCGACGACCTCAGCGGCGCCGACCTCACCGACGACGTCCTCACCAACGTCGACCTCACCGACGCCGACCTCACCGACACCGACCTCGCCAACGCCATCCTCGAACGGACCGACCTCACCGGCGCCGACCTCACCGACGCCGACCTCTCCGACGCCTTCGTCTTCGGCGCCGACCTCACCGGCGCCTCGCTGCAACGAGCCACCCTGCGCTCCACGATCTTCGTCCAGGCCGTGCTCGTCGACGCCGACCTCACCGACGCCGACACCGCCGACGCCGTGTTCGAACGCGTCACCTGGGGCAACACCACCTGCCCCGACGGCACCAACTCCGACGACACCGACGACCAGACCTGCCTGGCACACCTCACCACCTGACACCAGCCGACACCGGCGCCGAGGTCGGCGATCACGTCGACGAACGGCCGGGCGGATCAGGAAGCGGCCGAGGACGGTGGCCGGGGCACACCGGCCACACCGGCGCCCGGCCTGCCGGACCGCGGGCTCATGCGGCGCTGCGACGAGGAACCGGCGCGTCGAGCTCCCGCGGCAGGGAGCGATGCCCGCTCGCCCGCGCGACCAAGCAGCCCGTGCGGAGCGCGGTGCCGATGCCGAGCGCGATCCACGTCGACGGGCTCAACAGCCCACCGGACGCGGTCAGGCAACGGACGAGCACCAGGCTGAAGCACAGCACCGCAGCCACCGCCCACAGGTACTCGCCGCCCCGGGCTCTCATCAGGCGAGCGGTCGCCCACCACAGGTTCAGCGCGACGACGCCGGTCAACGCCACGCCGGCCACGAGACCCATCGGTCCGCCGCCGAGGAACCAGTCGAAGACGAGCAGGTGCGGGGACGTCAGCGGCTCCGACCGGTCGGACACGTCGACACCGAACGGCAGGACCGAGCCCGCCTCGCCCCACGCCTCGGAGATCGCCGCCGACCGCGTCTCGTACGACCGCCCCGACTCGTCGGTCACGGTGTTGCCCAAGAGCGACGACACCGCCGGCACCATCACGACGGCGACCACCGACACACCGACCAGTCGCATCGCCGCCGACGCCCCGAACCGACCGGTGACGAGCGGGCGAGCCGCCATCACGAACCCGGTGATGCCGAGCGCGAGCAGCGTGCTCCGGCTCAAGGAGACGACGACGAGCGCGACCACCAGGGAGGCGACGAGGCGGAGCGATCTCCGGTGGCGGGGGAACACCGCGCCCGCGCCGATCAGCGTCAGCGCGAGCGCGACGACGTTGATGCGGATCATCTGATGACGGAAGCTCGCGCTGACGTTGACCAGGCCGCCGTGCCGGGCATCGATCTGGTCGAAGGTCACGCGGAAGACGTCGTAGGTGATCGGCCGAGGATCGCCGGCGTTCACCGCATCGACGAGGCTCGCGAGCGGCGAGACTCCGGCATCGATCGCCGGACCGGCGAGCACCGCAAGTGTGACGACGAGCGAGACCGGCGCGGCCCAGAACAGCATCGCCGCGGTCGGTCGCTCGATCAGTTGCACGACGACGACGTGGACGAAGACGCACAGCAGCACCATGCGTGCGAACCTGATCACGTCGGTCGGTTCGAGGTACGGCTCGACGTTCACCACCGCCGACATCAGGAAGGCGGCGACACCCACACCGACCGCAGCGAGGACCGGGGCGAGCGCCCCGAGGCGCACGTTCGGGAGCGCGACCAGCGTCGTCGCGGCGAGCCCGGCACCGAGGAGCCACACCGGGATCGATGTCCCGGGCACGTGGATCCAGGAGAACCCGATCGTCGCGACCAGGAGCACCAGCCCCACGACCCTCAGCACGGCGACGGCACCGGTGGCACCACCACCCCGGCCGGCCCTGCGTTCGTGCGACGTCGACGGCCGGTCGTGCACCGCTCCGACGTCGCTAGGCATCCATCGTCCCACCGAGCCGGTCGACACGCATCCGGAGAACGATACCGCGGCGTTCGATCCGCGCTCGGCAGCGCCGGCCGCCCACGCCGACGCCGCGTGCCGAACGGCACACCGCACGGCCGCTAATTCGCTTGAACCGCATCGGCGGCGGCCGACATCATCACGACCGTTGGCTCCGAGCGGGCCGGCGGAACACACGGAGGCGGAAGGAACCTGTTGTGAACACTCGACATCAAACATCATCACGCCGGCGGCGGCGGTTGGCCTTCGCATCGGCGGTGGCCATCGTGGCGCCAGTCGTCGGCGTCACCATCGCGGCCGGCCCGGTCGCCGGCCAGGACGACGTGCCGTCCTGGCAGCAACCGAGTCCGGACGCCGAGCAGTGGGTCGGCGCCGACTCGGTCGACGACGGCGCGCTCGCAGAGCCCGCCGAGAGCGCGCCGAAGTCGGAGGAGTTCGGCGAGGCCGGCACCAACCCGGCCGAAGCGACCGACGTGCCAGGCGCGGTCGAACCGGCCGCAACCGTCGCCGACGCGGCCATGACCCAGCTCGCGCCCGCGGTCTCCACGACGGAGACCGACCTCGACAAGATCCGGGCGGAGATCGACGAGAACGGGGTCGCGACGGTCAACGTGACGACCGACGTCAGCACCGGGCTCGAGAGCGAGCTGTCGGCCGACGGCGTCTCGGCCCAACGCGACACCATCGGCGCATCGCTCGATGCGCTCGACGCCTCGCTGGCCGGAACGGAGGCGTCGCTGGTCCGTCAGCTCGAGATCGTCCCGATGGCGACCTACGAGGTCGACGACGCCGCGCTCGACGCACTGCTCGCCGACCCGTCGGTCGTCGCAGTCGCTCCCGACGAGTTCGTCGAGCTGACGCTCGACGTGTCGACGGGCGTGATCGACTCCGATCTGCTGAACGCCGCCGGCGTGTACGGGAACAACTTCGAGGGCAGCCCGGGCCCCTATCAGGTCGCAATCCTCGACTCGGGAGTCGACAACCAGCACGCGGCCTTCTCCGGTCGGATCGTCAACCAGGCCTGCTACTCGGTCGGGTCCGACTGTCCGAACGGGCTGACGTCCCAGATCGGGGGGAACGCGGCCGACAACTGCACGTACACGCCGATCACCGGCCACTGCGAGCACGGCACGCACGTCGCCGGCATCGCCGTCGGCGCCGCCACGAGCGGCGGCCACGAGGGCGTGGCGAGCCGCGCGCAGATCACCGCGATCCAGATCGGCAGCAACAACGCCGGCCGCTGGGGAGCCGCGTACAGCGACATCATCGCCGGCCTGCAGCGGGTCCTCACCCTCAGGAACGCCGGCCAGCGCATCGTCGCCGCCAACATGAGCATCGGCATCGACGGGTACGCGGTGAACGGCATCTGCGACGCCGCCAACGCCAACTTCCAGAACACGCAGAACGTCGCCGCCCAGCTCCAGGCCGCCGGCGTCAGCGTGATCGCATCGGCGGGGAACAGCAACCTGGTCGGCGCCACCTATCCGGCCTGCCTGACGAGCGTGTACTCGGTCAGTGCCACTACCGACGGCGACGGCGTCGCCGGGTTCACGAACTCCGGCGTCACGACCGACTGGTGGGCACCCGGGGTCGGCACCGTGGCTCCGATCCCTCCCGGTCCGACGACGTACGGCTCCAAGAGCGGTACCTCGATGGCGGCACCTCACGTCGCCGGCGCCTGGGCACTGATGAAGGAGTGCGTGCAGGGCTCGGGGACGTCGATCCCGAACAGCACCGTGGCGTCCCGGCTCAGTTCGAGCGGCGTGAACATCACCGACAACGGCGCCACGCGCCGTCGCATCAACGTCCTCCATGCTGCGACGGCCACGGTCAACAACAACGACTTCGCCGGCGCCGAGACCATGCCGGCCGGGGGCGGCAACGACTTCGACTGGAACGTGTGCTCGGACACCGAGCCCGGCGAGCCGGTCCCGCCACGCGGCGCGCTCGACAACGGCATCTGGTGGAACTGGACGCCGTCCGCGACCGGGAGCGTGACCATCTCGACCGATGACGGTCCGACCTACTCGACGACATTCGACACCGTGCTGTCGGTGTACACCGGCGGGTCGGTCAACTCGCTCAGCCTCGTCGGCTACGACGACGACGGCGGTGTCGGGCTGCGGAGCTCGCTGACGCTCGGCGTCAACGCCGGCACGACCTACCGCATCAAGGTCGACGGGTACGGCGGAGCGACGGGACTGCTCAACCTCGGCATCAGCGCCGTCGCACCGATCCAGTGCTGGGGCCAGAACGCGACCATCGTCGGCAACGCCGGCAACGACGTTCTCAACGGCACGCCTGGACCGGATGTCATCGTGGCCGGTGCTGGCGACGACACGATCAACGGCAACGGCGGTGACGACCGGATCTGTGCCGACGCCGGCAACGACCTCATCGACGGCGGCGCCGGCAACGATTCGGTCTGGGGTGGCTCGGGTGCCGACACCATCCGGGGCGGCACGGGCGACGACCTGCTGATCGGCAACCCCGGCGGTGGCAGCAACGACGACACCGACGATACGATCGACGGCGAGGACGGCAACGACACGCTCGACGGCTGGACCGCCGACGACACCCTGCGGGGCGGCCTCGGAGACGACACGGTGTACGGCGCAGCCGGGAACGACACGATCGACGGCGATCAGGGCGAGGACTACCTGTCGGGCGGCGACCTCGACGACCTCATCCGCGGCGGCCCGCAGGACGACCGGATCTTCGCCGGCAGTGGCAGCGACGTCGTGGTCGGGAACGGTGGCGACGACGAGATGCGCGGTGGCAACGACCGCGACTTCATGTACGGCGGCCCCGGGCGCGACACCATGTACGGTGGCGACGGCAACGACAACGTCATCGGAAACGGCGACGACGACACGCTGTTCGGTGGTCCCGGCAACGACTACATGCGTGGCACCGACGGCAACGACGCGATCCTGGGCGAGGACGGCAACGACCGCCTCTTCGGGGAGAACGGCAACGACCGGATCTCCGGTGGCGACGGCGCCGACGGTGCCTACGGCGGGTCGGGCAACGACGTCATCGACGGCGGGCCCGTCGCCGACCTCCTGGCCGGGAACGCCGGTACCGACTTCATCGTCGGCGGAAGCGGCAACGACTCGGTCTTCGCCGGATCGGGTGCGGACACCGTCGACGGTGGCGCGGGCACCGATCGCATCTTCGGCCAGGACGACGACGACACGCTGGACGGCGGTGACGGAAACCGCGACAACGTCGTCGGAGGCCGTGGAGCCGACGACCTGCGGGGTGGACTCGGTCTCGACGACCGCTGCGACGGTTCGACCGACGCCGACGTCGACACCGCCCACGCCTCGTGCGAGATGCAAGTGAACATCCCGTAGTCGACGAGCAGGAGTGAGGACGGAGATGAGCGTGAGCGAGTTCGACAGCGAGCTGCGGACCGCGGTCGACCCGAGGTCGGCCCGACGGTCGAGCGGAGGCGGACGCCGGGCCACCACGCTCGTCTCCGTCCTCGTCCTCTCCCTGGCGGCCTGCACGGCCGACGAGACCGGTGACGGCGACGCCGCCACGGCGCCGGTCACCTCGGCGGCGGCCGCGAGCGGTGCACCAGCTGCCGGCGCACCAGCTGCCGGCGCACCAGCTGCCGGCGCACCGACCGACGGTGTTTCGACGGACGGCAGCGCACCGACCGACGGTGCTTCGACGGACGGCAGCCCCGCTGCGGGAGCCACCGAGCAGGCGGGCACCACACCCGCAGCGGTCGGCGAGGTGACCGCACCACCCGCCGACCCGGACACCGGCACCTCGGCTCCGTCGCCGGGGGCGCCGGGCGACGCACCCGACGCCGGGGAGACGACCGCAGGCGGGTCGAGCTCGACTGCGCCGGCGTCCACGCCGCCGGACACGACCGCTCCCCCGACCGACACGGCGACCGACGAGCCCGCGGACGAC
>CBFCWS010000198.1:0-6398 GCA_965601765.1 uncultured Ilumatobacter sp.
CGGCCGAGGCCGCGGCGGCGGCAGCCGCGGCCTCGACGCTGCCCGGCGACACGACGACGACCACCACCACGACGACCACGCTCCCGCCACCGCCTCCCCCGCCGCCTCCGCGGCTCGACGTCGACGTCGACGGGATCACCATCGGCCCGGGGTACGCAACGGCGCGGCTGCGCACCTCGACCCTGCTCGACGGGCCGACGCACACGGCGAGCGAGGCCTTCTACGCGTTCGACGACGGCCAGGTCGTCGCATCGCGCGCGCTGCTCGCTCCGGAGCGGATCGCCGAGTTCGTCGGGCTCGTCGCCGCCCGCCTCGGCGATCGCGTCGGTGACTGGAACGGCGTCGCCTTCGACGCGCTGCTCACCGACGTGATGCTGACCGACGCCGGCGATCTCCGCGTCACGGTGCCCACCCGACACCTCGCTGCCGGCGCCGACCCCGCCCCGGTCGTGATCCCCGCCGAGGAGGCAACCCAGTTCCTCAGCCGGCTCGGCATGGCCGTCGTCACCGGCGAGCCGCCGCCGGCACGCGCCGCATCTCCGGTCGACTGCGACGTCGCCCGGTGCGTGGCGCTCACCTTCGACGACGGACCGACCGACCAGACCGCCCGGCTGCTCGATCACCTCGACCGTGCCGACGAGCCGGCGACGTTCTTCGTGCTGGGCCGACTGGTCGAGGGCAACCCGGATCTGACGAGGCGCATCGTCGACTCGGGCCACGCGATCGGGAACCACACCTGGACCCACGACAACCTGCGGGCGTTGTCGCTCGACGACGTCATCGCCGATCTGTCCCGTACCAACACGGCGATCGCCGCCGCGACCGGTGTGGTCGCCGACTTCATGCGTCCCCCGTACGGCGCCTACGAGCTCGAGACGCGCTACATCGACTACGGGCTCGCGCTGTGGGACGTCGACACCCGTGACTGGGATCACCGGAGCCCGGGCGAGACGGTGCGCCGGACGGTGCGCGACATCGAGCCCGGCTCGGTCGTCCTGATGCACGACATCCACGGCGCGACCGTCGACGCCGTCCCGCTCATGATCGCCCAGCTGCGGGCCGACGGATACGAACTGGTCACCCTCCCCGAGCTGTTCGGCCCGGCCGAGCACGGAGCGCTCTACTACTCACACGGTGACGTCGAGCCCCCTCCGCCGCCGACGACGACAACCACGACCACCACCACGACCTCGGTCCCGGCGACCACGCCCGAGCAGGGCGGCTGACCGACATGCGCTTCATCGAGATGGACGATCGGCTCGCCGACTACGTCAGCCGGCACGCGAACCCGTCGTCCGACCCGATCAGCGACGATCTCGCGGCCACGACCAGGGAACGGTTCGGCGACCTGTCCGGGATGAACATCGGCCCCGACCAGGGTCGCTTCCTCGAGATGCTCGTCGCCGTCTCCGGCGCCACCACCGTCGTCGAGGTCGGCACCTTCACGGGGATGTCCGCCCTGTGGCTCGCGCGCGGACTGCCGACCGACGGGCGGCTGATCTGTCTCGACATCTCCGAGGAGTACGCCGAGACGGCGCGGGCCGCCTGGGAGGCCGCCGGCGTCGCCGACCGGATCGAGCTGCGCATCGGGCCGGCGGACGAGAGCCTGGCCGCCATGCCGGCCGAGCCGCCCATCGACCTCGCCTTCGTCGACGCCGACAAGCACGGTTACATCGACTACCTGGAACTGCTGCTCCCCCGCCTCGCCGAGCGCGGCCTGATCGTCGTCGACAACGTGCTGTGGAGCGGTGCGGTGGTCGACGACGAGGACCAGTCCGCCAACACCGTGGCGGTCCGGGCCTTCAACGACCACGTCGCCGACCGCGACGACGTCGAGGCCGTGATGCTGCCGATCGGCGACGGCGTCACGCTCGTGCGGCGTCGCTGACGATCCCGAAGCGGAAGCCCGGGCTGCGCCCGTGGTCACCGTGGCCGGTGGGCCATGATGCCGACGTGAGCCGCGCCGCACCTCTGATCGCCGTGACCATCCTCGCGCTGGCGGCATGCGGGGGCTCGGACGATCCCGCCGGCTCGCCGACGACCGCGAGCAGCGAGCCGGCGCCACGCGTGCCCGAACCAGCGGAAGCCACCGACTCGACCGCACCCGACTCGACGGTCGCGGCGACCACGACCCCGACGACGACCACGATCCCGGCGACGACTGCGGTTCCGGCGACGACCACGACCCCGGAGACGGCTGCTCCCACGACGACGAGCTCTCCCGAGCCACCCGCCTCGACATCGCCGGTCGCCCTCCCGTTCGAGCCGATCGGTTTCGGACCCTTCGAGGTGGGCGGCACGACCATCACGATCGACGACCCGGCCGGGGATCGCCCGCTGACGGTCGAGGTCTGGTTCCCGTTGTCACCGGACGCCGACACGGGCGAGCTGCCGCCCCATCGGTACACCTTGCTCCCCGGCGCCTACTACGAGTCGCCCGACGCCCTCGGAGCCGACCCGGCGCTGATCGCCACCGAGGGCCCGTTCCCGCTCGTCGTGTACTCCCACGGGAGCGGAGGACTGCGCTACCTCCACTCGGCCTACACCGAGATGCTGGCGAGCCACGGTCATGTCGTCACCGCGCCCGACCACACGGGGAACACCGTCATCGAGCGCATCACGGGCGCCGGTGCCGATCCCGGCCGGCTCGCGGTGCAGCGCCCCGACGACGTCCGCCGTGTGATCGATGCGCTCGTCGATCCCGACCACCCGACGGCTGGGCCGTTCGCCCGGCAGGTCGACCCGGCGCGCATCGCCGTCACCGGTCACTCACTCGGCGGCTTCACCGCGATCGCACTGGTCGCCGGCCTGTCGACCGACGTCGGCGAGGTGCCCGCCGACGACCGGATCGATGCGATCATCCCGCTCGCCCCGGCGACCGGTTCGCAACTCGTCACCGACGAGGTCCTCGCCGACGTCGACGCGCCGATGATGGTGATCGCCGGCACCAACGACACGACGACGCCGATCGACCCCAACGTGACCAGGTTGTGGGAGCTCACCGACAACTCGCCCGCCTACCGCGTCGAGCTGGTCGACGGCGCACACCAGACGTTCACGAACCTGTGCGAGTACGCGGACTTCCTGCCCACGATCGGCGACGGGGTCCCGCCGATCGTCGTCGACACGATCGAGGCGGTCGGCGAGGAAGGCTGCTCACCGGGCGACATCGACGATCAGCGCGCCCACGAGCTGACCAACACCTATGCACTGGCGTTCCTCGACGAGATGTTCCGCGACGCGGGTCCGATCACGTTCGAGCCACCGCCCGACGTGATCTTCATGGCGCGGTGAGCTGAGGCGCTGTCACCCGAGGCCGAACGCCTCGCGCACACGCGCCATCGTGCAGTGCGGTCGCTCGAGGTGCGCGAAGTGCGAGCACCGCTTGAGCACGTGGATGTCGGCCTCCGGGTAGAGGTGCTCGATGAGGTCGACCAGTTCGACCGGCACGAGCGGATCGACATCGCCGAGGACGATCGTCACCGGGCGCGCCACGCACGGTTGGTCGATCCGCTCCGGCAGCTCGTGCGCCAGCTGGAGGAACTCGCTGCCGTCGCGGGTTCGCGTCGACATGATCGAGCGGCTGACCACCCGCGTGTCGAACGCACCGGGGTCGACGGCGAAGCCGCGCAGGGCGTTCCGGACGATGAGCAGCTCGGTCCCGCGCAGCAGTTGCGGCAGGCGCGGCCGACCGAACGACGAGATGCGCGAGAACGTCTTGAGGGCGAGCAGCGCCCGACCGGTGCGATCGAGCGAGTCGCCCTGCTTGATCCGCCGCCGCACGTCGGGCAGCGGTGAGTTGAGCAGCACCGCCCGGTCGATCAGTTGCGGCACGGTGCGCAACAGGAGCCCGGTGACGATCCCACCCATCGAGTGCCCGACGAGCCGCCAGGGAGGAGGCGCGATGGCGAGCAGATGCTCGACCAGCGGATCGATCGTCGCGGCTCGGTGACCCGACTCGTCCTCCAACAGCTTGGGCGTGATCGTCGCTGCGACCACCGGCGCGAGCTCGGCGAGCGACGGCATGATCGGCGACCAGATCCCGCCGTCGTTGCCGACCCCGTGCAACAGCAGGATCGTCTCACCGGCGGGCGAGTCGATCCCGTCGGCGCCACCCCGGACGCGATAGACCCACGACTCGTCGTTCGGGTGTGGCTCCCGCACGACCAGATCGGGCCACCTCGGATCGAGCACGGCGCCGTACTCGACGTCGTTGCGCTCGTCGACGATCTCGTCGTCGCGGCTCGGCTCGACGAGGTCGTCCTCGTCGAAGTCTGTATCGGTGACCGCAGCCATCCCCTCAGCTCCTTGGATGCCGACGCCATGCTAACAATCGCAAGCGCGTCGCACGAATGCCGAACGGCCCCTTTGGCGGACGGGTCCGCCGGCGGGCCGAACGGCTGCTCGACCGTGGTCCGAAGCGGGCGTCCGGCGATCAGGGACCGCTGCGGCGGGCGCGGGTGCCGTCGACGCACGACAGCGGGGACGCGCCGACCACGACCCGCTCGTCGGTGACCCCCTGGTCGGCGATCCCGGAACGACGCCGGGGCGACGACGCGGTGGGATCGAGACCGCCGCGATCATCGATCCGGACGCCGCCGCAACCGCGGACCGCGCGCGATCCGGTGCTGTGGCCGCGAACCTTCGCTGCGTCGTCGTCGGGTTCGTGCCCGCGACGAGCGGGAGGCCGGCCGACCGCACAGCGCAGCGGCTGCGGTCACGGCACGATGCGGCTCACACCGTCACGGTCGGTCCGGGGCCCGGGCGAGCCCCGGACCGATGTGGTGCTGGGATCGGGCCGTTGCGGCCCGGCGCCGGCTCAGCCGTCGTCGGAGCCGTCCATCGCGCCGCCGCCGTCGTCCCCATCCTCCTCGGAGCCGTCCATCGCGCCGCCGCCGTCGTCCCCGTCCTCCTCGGAACCGTCGAGTGCGCCGCCCCCGTCGTCCGCAGGATCGCCCTCGGCCGGTGCCTCGGTCGTCTCGGTGTCGTCCTCCCCGTCGTCGTCGTCGCTGCACCCGACCAGCGCGAGACCCGCGACCAGGGGTGCGATCAACAACACACGATGGGATCGTTTCACGTTCACGTCTTCGTTCTCCTTCATGCTGCTTCGTACCGCCCGATCGCACGGTAGCCCCGGCGATGTGGCGGTCGGAGGCAATCGCGACCTGGCCGACCTGCGTGGACGGCGGACCCCACGGGCGTGGGAGACTCGCACATGCGCTTCGATGCGAACTTCTACGGCGGCGTGCCGATGCCCGACGCCGGCGCGGGACCGCCGGAGTCGGTCGACCGCCGGTCCGGCAACGACGAGGTCGTCGCCTGCTACGACCACCTCACCCACTGGGCCGGGACGATGGACCGCCTCGGGTACGACACGATGTGGCTCACCGAGCACCACTTCCAGTACGAGGGCTACGAGGTCACCCCCAACCTGATCCTGTTCGGGATGCACCTCGCGAAGGAGACCGAGCGGCTGCGCGTCGGTCAGATGTTCAACGTCGTGCCGCAGTGGCACCCGCTGCGCCTCGCCGAGGACGCCGCGACGCTCCAGATCCTGACCGGCGACCGGATGCAGTTCGGTGTCGGGCGTGGCACGGTGCCCCGCGAGGCCCAGTCGCTGGGCGGCGTGGTCGCGTCGGGCGACAACGAGATGTCGGCCGAGCTCGACCGGACCAACCGCGAGATCTTCGAGGAGTCGATGGAGATCATCAAGGCCGCATGGTGGAACGAGACCTTCTCGTTCTCGGGGAAGCACTTCACCCTGCCACCCCCGGGCATCCCCGACCGCGGGTCGACCGTCAAGGACCTGACCCTCGTCCCCAAGCCGATCGCTCCCATCGACATCTGGCAGGCGGTGACGTCGCCGCCGACGCTCGACTACTGCGCCCGGGTCCGTCACCACGCCGTGATCCCGGCGAGGGGCATCGAGGCCACACGACGCTGGTGGGACGAGTTCGGGACCAAGGCGGCCGCCCACGGCTGGGAGATCGGCCGCGGCGGGGCGCGCTGCCTCGCCGTCAACGTGCACGTCGGGCGGACGACCGCCGGGGCACGGGCGAGCGGGCGCGGCCCGCACGACGAGTGGGTCAAGTTCCTGGCGCCGTACGGGCGGTTCCGCGGCTACGCGATGCGCGACGGATCCGAGACGCCGTTCGACCACCGGCCCCCGCTCGAGGACTCGATCGACCAGGGTGTGATGGCGATCGGTTCGGTCGCCGAGGTCACCGACCTGCTCGGTCGCTACCGCGACGAGGTCGGCGTCGAGCACTTCGTCTTCTTCTTCGACATGCCGGGCCTCACCCTGTCGCAGATGGACGAACAACTCGAGCTCACCGCCACCGAGGTCATCCCGCACCTGTAGCCCCCGTCGCGCATGGTGCCAGGCACCATGCGCGACA
>CBFCWS010000199.1:0-6395 GCA_965601765.1 uncultured Ilumatobacter sp.
CGGCGCAGGTGGCCATCCGGGCCGACTCGCTGCTGATGGGCGTGACGTACGCGCTCGGCATCGGATCGGCGCTGACCGTGTCTGTGATCGCGACCCGTGTGCTGTCGAAGTCCGACGTCGCGCTCCTCGGGTGGTGTCTCGCCAGCGCGATGCTGCTGGCCGTCCTCGCCGGGCTCGGGACGCCGCAGGCGAGCATCCGGCTGTGGACGCGGACCTCCTCGCGGGGTGATCCCGGTCAGTTCGCGAGGCTGCTGTCGATCGCCGCGACGGGAACGCTCGTGGTCGTCGTCGTCTGGTGGTCGGTCGTGGGGCCGGCCCTCGTCGCCGCGGCCGAGGGGGACTACGCGAGCGGTGTGCCCATCGTCGCGCTCTGGGTGCCGGCCGGTGCGCTGATGATGCTCAACGAGGCCGCGGCACGCTCGCAGATGAACTTCCGCCTCGCGGCGTTCTGCGGTGACTGGGTGAGGCGCTCCCTGGTCGTGTTCGGGTTGGCACTGGTCGGGGCCGGCGTGTTCGACGTGACGACCGTTCTGGTGTCCGTCGCCGTCGTCGAGTTCGTACTGGCCTGCGGCATCACCCTGATCGTGGGCGGCCAGCGCCGGGGAGCGTGGGCGAGGTCGAGCGTGGCCGGCATCGTCCGGGACGCTCGGGTCGCCGTGGCCTACCTGCCCCCGTCGCTGGTCGCCGTTCTCGTCCCGCAGGCGGGTGTCTGGTTGTGTGCCCTCGTCGCCTCGCCGAACGAGGTGGCCGATCTCTCGATCGCGATCAGGGCGAGCTTCCTCGTCAACGTGCCGTTCTTCGTCGGCGGCCGGGTCTTCGCCCCGCGCATCGCGGACGCCGACGAGCTGAGCCGGCTGGAACCTGCCATGCGCAGGTTCGCGACCCTCGCCACGGGGTTCGCCGCGGCGGTCACCGTCACCTTCCTCGTCGTCGGTGAGGAGCTGATCTCGCTCGCCTTCGGGTCGGCGTACCGCTCCGCGCTGCCGGCGTTGCTGATCCTGACCGTCGGCCAGGTCGTGACAGCGGCGGCCGGGTTGTGCGGACAGTGCCTCGCGTTCCGCGGGCAGAGCGCGACCTTGGCGCGGATCACCACGGTCAGCGCCGTCCTCTTCGTGCCGACGTCGCTCCTCGCCGGCTCCGTCCTCGGCGACGTCGGTGTGGCGCTGGCTGCGACGGGGGTCGTGGCGTCGCAGAACGTGGTCATGGTCACCATGGCACGACGACGGCTGGGCGTGAACACCCTCCCGTCCGTCCGCCGTCTCGCCGCGGCCGGGCGGTCGGGGGACACGGAGCCCGCGTCGCAGGGACGGGTATCATGACCGGCCGCGACCGGTCGGCGGACGTCGCCGGATCCCGACCCGACCGCTGCCGCAGCGATCGCCCGGCCGATCGCCAGAACGATTGCCCGACCCCGTGAAGATCGCCTTTCTCGACGACCGCTTCGGCGAGGTCTACGGCGCACAGGAGAACGTCCTGCTCCTCGCAACGGCGTGCGCCGACCACGGCCACCAGGTGGAGGTCGTCACCACGCGTGACGGGGCGCTGGCCGCATCGGCGCGGTCGAGGGGCCTGCCCACCGCGGTGGTCGCAGCCCCCGAGGCGCTGTTGAAGTTCGAACGAGAGCTGCTGGTCGGCGGGGTGCGCCACGCAATGCGGACCGTCGCCGCACTCGTCCGCTACAGCGCACGACTCCACCGCCACCTGCGGAGCGCCGGCATCGACTTGGTGGTCGGCAGTGCCGTTCGCCCGACCCTCCTGCTGCTGTTCACGGGGATCCGCCGGCGACCCCGCATCCTGCTGTGGGCGCAGAACAGCACGCCGCTCGGGATCCTCGCTGTGATCGCTGCCACGCTGAGCTGGCGGGTCGGCCTCATCAGCGCCGGTGCCGCCGCGACCTTCCCGGCGTGGTTCCGGCGACCGGCGGCGCGGCGATTCGAACCGCTCCCGTCCGGCAGGGACTTCACGTCGCTCGACGGGCTCACGCGACCAGCGCCGACGCACGACCTGGAGATCGTCTCCGTCTGCTCGATCACGCCCCGCAAGGGCATCGATCTGTTGATCGACGCGATGGCCGACGCCGATCTGCCCGAGCGGACCCGCCTGACGGTCGTCGGCGGCACCACCGGCCCGAAGAGCGAGCAGCACCTCGCGGCGCTCCGGGCCCAGGCGGACGCCCGGGCGGTGCACGCCGAGTTCGCGGGATGGCACGACGACGTGCGGCCGTTCCTCGCACGAGCGGACATCTTCGTACTGTCGTCGTACCACGAGGGGTTGCCGGGCGTGCTGCTCGAGGCGATGGCGGCGTCGCGTGCCTGCATCACCACCCGGGCGGGCGGGAGTGGCGAGCTGGTCGAGCGATGTGGTGCGGGGGTGGCGGTCGATGTCGGCGACGTGGCCGCGTTGTCGCGTGCGATCGAGCGGCTCGCCCGGGACGAGCCGGGTCGGGCGGCGATGGCGGCCACCGGCGCCCGCTCGGTCAGGGAGGGCTATTCGCTCGAGGCCAGCTACCGGGCGTTCGAGCGCATCGCGGGGCGGCGGCGGTGAGTGTCGACCGGCAGCCCGTCGGTCCGACGTTCCTGATGATCGGTGCGGCCCGCAGTGGCACCACCGCAATGATCCGTTTCCTCGCCCAGCACCCCGATGTGTTCGTCACCGACCCCAAGGAACCGCACTTCTTCGCCTTCGCGAACCAGCAGATCTCCTTCGCGGGGCCGGGCGACGACGAGACGATCAATCGAAGGCTGATCAACGAGCCGTCGCGCTACCGGGAGCTCTACGACGGCGCCGTCGACCGTCCCGTGCGAGGGGAGGGCTCCGTCTCGACTCTCTGTCACCCGGAGTCCGCCGTGGCGAACATCGAGCGGTACGCGCCGGACGCCAAGCTGTTGGTGCTGCTCCGCGACCCCGTGGAGCGCGCCTTCTCGAGCTACCTGTACCTGCGGTCGCGGGGCTTCGAAGCGCTGCCGACGTTCGAGGAGGGGCTCGCCGCGGAGGATCGCAGGCGGGCAGCCGGCTACCACCACATGTGGTGGTACCGCCGACTCGGCGAGTACGCGACGCAGCTCGATCCGTTCGTGCGGGCGCTCGGGCGTGACCGGCTGCTGGTGGTGCGCCACGAGGCGTTCGCCGAGTCGCCCACCGCGACGATGCGAGCGGTGACCGACTTCCTCGGGCTGTCGCCCTTCGCGTTCGACACGTCGGTCCGGGTCAACGCCGGGGGAGAGCCGCGCAGTCGCGTGCTGACGCGCACAATGCGATCGGTGCGTCGCTCCGACCTGGCGCGACAGGCCGTTCGGTCGGTCACGTCGAGCCGGATGCGGGAGCGCGTGCGGTCGGTCAACCTCGATCGGCCAGAGCTCCCGTCGCACGTCGGGGCCCAGCTCCGTTCGGCGTACGCGGACGAGATAGAGCGACTCGAGGGGTTGCTCGATCTCGACCTGACGAGTTGGAAGGGCGACCCGTGAACGACGTGGGCGGGCGACCCCGATGGGCACGGTGGTCGGCGCCGGACGAACGGACTACGAGCGAGCCGTCCGCAGGCCGTCGGTCCCGGCGATCACCCGCCCGTGCAAGAGGCCGGGTCGCTTCGACGCCAACAGCGCGAACCGGCCGGTGCCGTTGAGGATGGCGCGGGCGTTGGCCTTCCAGCCGCGCTGGGCGTTCAGCTGCGGGCTCCGCCGGTTGAACAGCACGCTGAACTCGACGAATCCGAAGTGCCGGAGCACCTCGATGACCACCTGCGGTCCCGTCGGGTACCAGTTCAGGCCGTGGATGCCGCTCATCGCAGGATCGGTGGACTCGCGCTTCATCACGAGGCCTGGCCGACCGAGCCCGGGCCGGGAGGCCGTGTTGACGTAGAGCAGCTCGTCGGTCGCGTCGGCGACCTGCTTCAGCGCCGTGAGCGGGAGTGGGAGGTGGTACAGGATGCCGCCGAAGTAGGTGATGTCGAACGTTCCGTGATCGCGGCGGTCGAACTCCATCACGTCGCCGACGGCGAACTCGACGCCGCCACGATCCTCCGGGCGCAGGTCGAGCAGGAACTCCGCCTGGTCGATCCAGTGGGGCCGCGCGTCGAAGCCGACGCAGCGACCCGCACCGACGTCGCGCGCCCAGAACGTGTAGGCGCCGCAGTTGCAGGCGACGTCGAGGAACGACCGGCCCTCGAGCCCGGCCGGGTAGACCGACTGCAGCATCTCCTTGAAGGGTCGCTCCGTCCGGACCAGCGACACCGCCCCGGTCTCCGTGCGAGCCCTGCTGAGGGCGTCGCCGGTCCGCAGACCCGGCCGCACCTCGATGTCGATGTGCCACGGTGCCAGCTCGCGGACGCGCTGCTCGACGCGCTCGTCGTCGTGTGTGCGCTGCGCGTCGTTCACGTGTGCTCCGAGCATCCGGTGGCCGCAGGGCCGCTGCTCCGCACGACGGCGATGTTCGAGAACGACCACCACGGCAGCGGCCGCGCGAGGGCTCGCTCGATCCGTCGAACGACGAGCGACCGGTTGGCGAGCTGCGGAGGGAAGATCTGGACCTCGTCGGCCAGGTAGTCGACCACCTCGAGGTCGAGCACGTACTCGAGGAAGACCCGCCAGTGGGCGGCGTCCCACGCGACGACGTGCCCTCGGTTCGCGTACCGGTGCCGTCGGATCCCGTACCAGAGGACCTTGGGCCGTGCCGGGTTGGGGACGGCGAGCACGGCCGTGCCCCCGGGTCTGAGCACCGTCATCAAGGCCCGCGACATGCCGACCGGGTCCAACGCGTGCTCGATGACGTGGGACGCGATCAGCCCGTCGAACGACCCGGCGAGATCGTCGAGGTCGACGACGTCCTCGGGCAGGACGACGGTCTCGGCCCGCACGTGGCGATCGGCGATGTCGAGGCACGATCGGTACGGGTCACCGAGCGTGAGCCGGAGGTCGGGTCGGAGCTGCTGGAGCAGCTCGCTGGTCTGGCCGAGGCCGCAACCGAAGTCGAGCACCGCACCGCCGACCGGGACGTGATCTGCGAGCGCATCGGCAATGACCTGGTGACGCGCCTGGAAGGGCCGGCGATCGAGACCGACGTGGCGGTTCCCGGCGCTCTCCCACGATGTCAGCTCCTGTCGGACCACGGCGACAGGCTACGGTGCCGATCCGGATGGCGGTGCCGACCACGCCGCGCCGACGACGGGACCTCCGGTCGTCGCCGTCACGACGACGAGGCTCGCCAACCGATCGATCGAGGGGAGGACGCGGTGCACCGCCCGCTCGGCCCGCTCGAGCTGCCACAGCACCCGGACCGACGGCAACAGCCGGGCCCGGGCCAGCACGGCGATCGGATACCGCGCGAGGCGACCGTGCCAGGCGAGCTCGACGTCGTCGAACGCGGCGAGGGCCGGGCCGAGACGGTCGTCGTCGAGCGGCCGGCAGCCGGCGCCCCTCGTCGCCCGCCCGAACACCCGCGTCCCGATGCGGTACAGCGGTGAACGGAAGACGTCGATGGATGCGAACCGGCCCCCGGGCGACATCACCCGTGCGATCTCCGGGAACGCTTCGTCGGTGACCGTGTGGTGGATCGAACTGCCGGAGAACACCAGATCGACCGACGAATCGGGGAGCGGGAGTTGCTCGGCGAGGGCGCACACGGTCGCGAGGCGATCGGCGACGCCGACCCGATCGGCCGCGAGCAGTGCGAGGTCGAGCTCGTCGACCACCGGACTGACGACGACCGCTCGGCCGGCGCCGGCGAGGAGGAACTTGATGGCGTGGGTCCCGCGACCGCCGATCTGCAGGAACCTCGCGCCCGCGGCGGGCGCGAGGTGCTCGTAGGCGTGCACGGCCGCCCCGACCGTCGTGCTGCGCTCCATCCACCGCTCGACCGGGAACGGGAGACCCTGCCGGGACGCGCCGAGCGTCTCGTCGAGTCGGCAGAGCTGCGCGATGGTGGCGTCGTGTCCGAGGTCGGGGTGCTCGCGGTCGATCAGGTCGGCGTAGTACCGACGGTCCCGGTACGCCTCGGAGAACCTCGGCTCCGACATGTCGCACCTGGTTCCCTCGCCATGCGGTGTCAGGGCCTCGGGGCTCATCAGCACGGGGTGGGCACCGATGCAGGGGTACGCGACGAGTGCATCCGATCGGAGCATCACCTCGCTCGGCGGGGTGCTCCGACCGCCCCCACGGGGGAGCAGCGGACCGCCGACCGCGGCCTCCGCCGAGCCGAGCGACATCCGTTCGAGCGAGCCTCCGTTCTCGGGGCAGCAGAATCGGACGGGCACCGTTCCGGACGATAGTCGGGCGGAGGGTCGACCGTTGCCCGATCGGTCCGGATCGTTCGTCGACGTGTTCCCCCGTTCGGCGCGGGTGTCGGGCGGTGTCGGCTGGTGTCAGGTGGTGAGGTGTGGCAGGCAGGTCTGGTCGTCGGTG
>CBFCWS010000200.1:0-6373 GCA_965601765.1 uncultured Ilumatobacter sp.
GCCGGACAGACGGTGCCCTCGACCCTGTCGCTGCTGCTCTCGCAGCATCCCGCATCGCCGATGCGGCGATCGTCCAACCGTGCCGCGACGTCGACGGCGTCGAGCTCGTCGCCGTCGCGGCGCGCGACGCGGACCGAGCGGCGGCTGCCGCCGACCGATGGGGCGTCGACCGTTCGTTCGGCTCGTACGAGGAGCTGCTCGACGACGAGGAGATCGACGCGGTGTACATCGCCACGCCGGCGTCGTTGCACCGACGCTGGGCGGTGGCGGCGATCGAGGCGGGCAAGCACGTCCTGTGCGAGAAGCCGTTCGCAGCGAACGGCGCCGACGCGCGGTTGATCGCCGACGCCGCGGCTTCGAGCGACGTGGTCGTGATGGAGGCCTTCCACTGGCGGTACCACCCCTTCGCGGCGGGGATCGCCGAGGTGCTGTCCCGAGGAGACATCGGCACGATTCGCCACGTGAGCGCCGTGTTCGACATCGCCGCGGGCCGGATCGCACCCGGCGACATCCGCTGGAACCTCGCGCTCGGCGGTGGCGCGACGATGGATCTCGGGTGCTACCCGCTCAACTGGGTGCGGTTCGCGGCGGGCGCCGACGTCGAGGTCGTGTCGGCGACCGCAGAGTGCCCGGTGCCCGACGTGGACGGCTCGCTCACGGCACAGCTGCGGTGGGCGTCCGGCGCCACGGGATGGATCCGTTCGTCGATGGTCGCCGAGTCCGATGGGATGGAGGCGTGGCTGCGGATCGAAGGCGACGCCGGCTTGCTCGTCGCCGACAACCCGCTCGCTCCCCAGCGCGGTGCGGAGCTGCGCGTCGAGACCGCGGCGGGCGCGACGGTGAGCACCCCCACCGATCGTCCCACCTACGACTTCCAGCTCGAGGCGTTCCGCGACGCGGTGAACGACGGGACGCCGTTCCCGACCACGGCCGAGGACGGCGTCGCGATGATGGAGCTGATCGACGACTGCTACCTGGCGGCCGGCCTGCCGGTCAGGCCGACCCTCGACTGACCCGGCACCGACGGTCGCAGCTCGACGGGCTCCCGCGTGCGCGGGAGTCGCGGCGTCAGCGGTAGAAGTCCCACACCGACCTGTCGTCGCCGTCGCTCCCGGCCGTGGTCTGCTCGTCGGCTGCCGGACCGGGACGCCGATCGGGCGCATCGGTCACGGGGATCGGCGCCGTGATCGGTTCCGACGACGGCGGCATCGCACCGGCGCGCGGGTACTCGGCGGTGGGCGTTCTCGGTGCCCGCGTCGTTCGTCGATCGAGCCCGCGGACGAGGAACGACGCTGCGATCAGCCCGCCGCCCGCGATCAGGAGCACGAGGGCGGGGAGACGGAGGTCGGTCGTCGCCGCGTCGATGGTCGCGGCGGCGACCGCGTCGAAGTCGGACACCCAGGACCGGGCGGTCCACTCGAGGACCGGTGGGATGACGACCATGGTCCCACCGGCGAGCACGCACCAGGTCCCGAGGCGCCGGAGGGTTCGCCGGCGGTCGCCGACGACGAGGGCGGCTGCGGCGAGACCGCCGGCGACCAGTGCGAGCGGGAGCACGGCGACGGTGATGCCGCGGCGCGCATCGCCCATCCAGCCGGGTTGCGTCAGGAGCAACGGGACGTCGGGCACCTCGATCCGGTTCGCTGCGAGGACGCTTTCGACGTCCGCGTCGACGCCGGCCTCGGCGAGCTGCGCGTCCAGTTCGCCGACGATCGGTGCGAGGTCGAACTCCGCAGGGCGCGGGTCGTCCTCACCCGAGAGCCGGGCCCACGACCCGGCGAAGGGGTCGATGTACGCGCGGGCACCGGCGGGGTCGCCGAGCACGCGGTCGACGGCGACGTCGACGATCGCCGCTTGCTCGGGTGGGATGCCCGTCGATGCGACGACCGTTCGCGTGATCGGCGCGATGATCTCGGCGCGCGCGTCGTCGTCGGCGAGCACCGCCGTGGCGATCTGCTCACCCCGCCCGGGGTCGCCGATCGTGAACGTGAACACCGCCGCGGCCCAGGCGAGCGTTGCGGCGAGGAGAGCGAGGCGCAGGAGCAGTCGACCAGCGATGTCCCGAGCGTACGACCTCGCAGGCTCTGGAGCGTCGCAGGGTCGGCGGAGGTCGTGGCGGTCGGGGAACCCCGGCGCACCGGTCGTCGCCGTGGTCGATGTCGTGCTCGGATCACGCCGGCGGCGTCGATCGACCGCCCCGGCACCGATCGATCGTGGCGGTGACCGCACCGATCGCGGCGTCTGCGCCGGCGAGGGCACGGATCCTCGGTCGGGCGATCGCGACGAGTGCTTCGGCGGCGCCGATCGGGTCGAGCCGCACCGCCGCTTCGATGTCGGTGGCGACCTCGGGGAATGCCAGCTCGAATCGTCGGGCGGGGTCGAGGTCGTCGAGCCCCGCACGCTCCTCGGGCTCGGCGAGGAGTGCGACGAGATGCGCGAGCGTGCGGGTCGCAGCCCCGCGGACGAGCTGGTTGGCGGACGTCGTCTCGCCGCGGGCGGCGCGGTTGAGGCCGATGGTCAACTGCGCCACGAAGCGGCCGAGCAGGCGTCGGGGATCCTCGTCGGCGGCCGCGTCCGTGGTCCGATCGGCGATCGCCCGGACCCGTTCTGCGACGCCGTCCCGATCGAGCAGGACCCGATGGGCGTTCGCGGCCGCGATCTCGAGTTCGCGGTCGTCGAAGACGGCGATCTCGACGAGGTGACCGTCGTCGTACACGACCTGACGCCCGTGGATCGTCTCGACGACGTGGACGACGATGCGCTCGGGATCGGGGAGCCAAGTCCGGTCGTCGCGCAGCTCCGGGGCCGCCCCGTCGACCGTCACGATCCAGAGGTCGTGATCGGACCACTCGTCGGGGTCGCGGTCGGTGCCGGCGGTCGACCCGAGCGCGACGACGGCGAGCACGCGATGGTCGTCGCGGAGTGACGAGACGATCGCCTCGGTGAATGCTGCGTAGCGTTCGGGGTTCACGCCGCGACGCTAGTGCGAGCCGCTTTCAGCCCGCCCACGACACCACGGGCGATCGGCTCGTCGACGCGTGCGCGAGCAGCTTGTCGAGCGCCTTCGACCATCCGATCGCACCCGGCGAGTCGGCCGGCACGCCGATGTGTCGCAGCACGGTGCGCGCTGTCGCAGTCAGGGGTCGGGCTCCGTCACGAGATCGACCCACATCGGGGGGTGGTCGCTGGCGGTCGTCGCAGCGCTGCCACTGCCGGTCGATCGGAGGCCCGCGGCGAACACGTGGTCGAGGCGCATCGACACCGACGCACGGCGGTAGGTCGGGCCGACGTCGCTGCTGACACGGCGCAGACCGGCCTCGCCGAGCGCCGTGTCGAGCGCGCGCAATCCCCGCGACGTGATCGTGTTGAAGTCCCCGCCGACCACGACGAGATCCGGCGAGCCGTCCCGGATGTCGGCTGCGAGATGGGCGAACTGCTCGCGGCGTCTCGACAGCGGCAGCAACGGCACCTCGGTGTGCACGCTGTAGCAGCCGACCGACGTCCCGTCGACGTCCACCAGCGCGAACGTGGCGTGGCGCTCGTGTCCTCGCACCCGGGCGGCGTGTGGCAGGTCGACCTGCGCGCGCTCGACGATCGGTCGGCGCGACACCACAGCGTTGCCGAAGTCGCGCCCGGTGTTGGCGTGGCGGCGCCGGCTCGCGAACGCGAAGTCCGCGTCCAGGGCGGTCGCGATCGCCCGGGTGCCCTGCTCGTCCATCTCCTGGAGGAGCAGGACGTCGAAGCGGCTGAGCGCGGGCGACGACCGGATCTCCTCGATCGCGGCTTCGACCGCGATGCCGTACTGGATGTTCCAGGTGACCACGGCGATCCCGAGCTGCTCAGCCGCCGACGTCATGAGGTGGCCGCGCCCCGTCAGCCGGCGCGCTCGGCGCTGGCGGCGATCTGTTCCAGCGTGTGGGCCATCCCGGCGCGGGTGTGCTCGGAGCGGTCGCCGACGCCGGTCGCGACGGTGGCGAGCGGCCGGAACCATCCGGGTCGCCGGTCGGTCCAGCTCTCGGTGACGTGGCACCCCCCGTCACCGGTCGGCTCGAGCTCATAGGTCCAGCGGGAGATCGGGATGCCGACCACGTGCACGTCGAACGAGAACCGCTCACCCGGCGTCGCGTCGATCACGGTGACGTCGGTGCTCCAGCGGCGCCACCCGTTTCGGTTCGATCCGCGGAAGCGGGCACCGGGCGCCGCCCCGGTCGCACCCTTCACCCATCTGCCCCCGGTGTTCTCGTTCGACCACTCGCCCATGCGCGGCAGATCGGCGATCAGGTCCCAGACCTGCTCGGGCGTGGCGGCGACGTTCCGCGAGATCGACTCCTCACTCATGACGCCGACGGTATCGATCGGGACTGCCCCCGCCGCCATCGCACCTCAGCGCCAGGGGCGACCCCTCGGCCGGCCGGACGTGTCGCCGATCACGGACCGCCCGGCGATTCCGAATAGCGTGCGTCGGGCACGTCGTTCGAAGGTGAGGACATGACCGTACGCATGGTGGCGAGCGAACTCGTCGAGCTCGAGATCGGTGGCTGGGCGATCGCCAGGGACGTGTCGGAGCTGATCGAGGTCGTGGCCATCGCGGTGATCGCGGTGTCCGTGCTCGCGGCACTCGTCGTCGGCGTCGTGGTGCTGCGTCGCTCGGGCGTCCAGCGGGCCATCGAGGCCGTCAGGCAGCAGATCGGGCGTGCGCTCCTCCTCGGCCTCGACCTCCTGATCGCTGCCGACGTGATCCGGACGGTCACCCTCGAACCGACGCTCGAGAACGTCACCGCCCTCGGCGTGCTCGTCGTGGTGCGAACCTTCCTGGCGTGGTCGCTCGTGGTCGAGCTCGAGGGACGGTGGCCGTGGCAGGCGCGCCCGTCACCGGAGTCGACCTGACCCGGTCGTCCGCGACCGTGGCCGGTGCGGGGACCTCAACGGCGTGACGCGGCGACCCGGTCGCGAGCCGATCTCCGGTCGGGAGGCCCTGAGCACTCGGGTCGACCGGAGCCGCCGCACCCGGCTCGAACACCGCTCCCGAGCAAGGTGCCCAGGGTGGCCGCGGTGATGATCCGGAAGACGGGGTCGTGGTCGGTCCACTGATCGCGCTGGTCCCGATACCCGCGCCGCGGCGGCGAACGCGTGAACTTCTTGCGCACATCGGCGGCAACGAGTTCACGCGTTCAGCACGGTCGCGTGTGCGATCTCGACGGACGTCGTGCCTGGTCAGGGCGATTCGGGCCGGAGACGTTTTCGTCAGCGGAGGCGCGGGGTAGCGCTGGAGGGACCCAACCGCATCCGAGGAGGATGACCATGTTGACCCTCACCGAGCCCGCCGCCACGATGCTCAGCGACGTCCGGTCGCAGCAGGGGATCCCCGAGAGCACAGTCTTGAGGATCGCTGAATCGACCGACGGCCGGCAGGGCATCTCGCTCGGCTTCGTCGACCAGCCCTTCGAGGGCGACCACGCCGGCGACGCCCACGGGCTGTCCTACTGCGTCGCCCCGGAGGTGGCCGACGCCCTCGACGGCGCCAAGATCGACGTCCAGGATCCGAGCGTCGACTCGACCGACGCCGGCACGCTCGTCATCGTCCCCGCCGACTGACCGTCTCGCCGTCGCGAGAACGACAGGGGCAGACCCCGGTGTTCCGCACGGACAGGACGTGGGCGCCGCGCGCCCCGTCGCCGCCGGCGGGGGCGCAGCCCGCCATACACGCGCGGACGACCCAGCGTCGCAGACGCGCGCTCGATCGTGAAGCGACATCCCCCGAGAGTCGGATGGGTTCGTTCGGATACTCCTCGTGTCCCAGTGGGGCGCGTCCCGCTGCACCACCTCACGGCGACCGAGCGTCGGGTGGTCGGCGTCGACCCCGCGAGATCGCCGTCGCTCCGCCATCGCAACCGGTGTGTTTTCCCGGCGGTCGGCAGGAGGTCGTCTCCGAGCACGTGACATACTCCGAAGGACATCGGCCACACCTTCGTCGGCGGCGTGCGCACCGCCGACGCCGTCATCGTGGCCGTCCCCGACGACACCGTGGAAGCGTGACCGAGACCGTTGCATGACCGAGCACACGACATCCGGGACTTCGTGCTCGCTGGTGGAGGTCTGCAGAACTGCCTGATCGCGCTGACGGTCCTCGACGAGCGACCGGAGGCACGCATCGCCCTTGTCGAACGTGCCGACCGGCTGGGCGGCAACCACACCTGGTCGTTCCACGCCTCCGATCTCCCGCCCCGGTGCGAGCGGGCGATCGCCCCGGCGGTCCACCGCACGTGGGACGAGTACGACGTCGTGTTCCCCTCCTTCCGCCGCACGGTCCCGAGCGCCGACCGGACGATCCTCTCCCACGAGCTCGACGCCCTCGTGCGTCGGCGGCTGACGG
>CBFCWS010000201.1:0-6354 GCA_965601765.1 uncultured Ilumatobacter sp.
GGGCTCGGCTGCCTTGCGAGCGCACGCCTCAGGCGCCGATCAGCGAGCTGAGCCTCATGGGGTGGTGGTGGTGTCGGTGGCGGGGTTCCGTGCGGTGTTGCCGTCGCCCGCTCGTTGGCCCGAGCCAACTCGGGGCTCGGCTGCCTTGCGAGCGCACGCCGCAGGCGCCGATCAGCGAGCTGAGCCTCATCGGGTGGTGGTGGCGGCGGTGGCCGGGTTCGGGTGCGGCGTCGCCGTCGCCCGCTCGTCGACCGAAGTCGGCTCGGGGCTCGGCTGCCTTGCGAGCGCACGCCTCAGGCGCCGATCAGCGAGCTGAGCCTGGTGGGTGGTGGTGGCGGCGGCGCGTGGGGCGCGGCGTTCTGTGGAAGCGACGGTGACGTCGGTGCGCGTGATCGCTTCCACAGGATCCTGGGACGGCCGCTCGGGAAGCGATTCCGACGCCGGCGCGCTGGATCGCTGCCACAGAGTCGGTGGTGGGCGGCCGGGTCTGGCGAGCGGCGCTGCCCTTGCCTTCCGATCGACGTGGCTGGGCGAGGGCTGCGGAGGGTTCGCGTCGTCGCTCGAGACAGCCGGACGTCGGTCGCAGGCGTACCGTCGCGGTGTGGGTGACTTCCAGCAGATCCGGTACGACGTCGACGGGGCGGTGGCGACGATCACGTTGCATCGGCCGGAGCAGATGAACGCGTTCACCTCGCGGATGGTGCACGAGATGGTGGCCGCGTTCGACCTGGCCGACGCCGACGATGCGGTTCGCGGGGTGGTCGTGACCGGCGCGGGCCGTGCGTTCTGCGCGGGCGCCGACCTGTCCACCGGTGGCGACACCTTCAAGAAGGGCGGCAGCGACGTCTCCTCCGGCGCAGGTGTCGTCCGCGACGGCGGCGGGATCGTCTCCCTGCGCATCTTCGAGTCGCGCAAGCCCGTGATCGCTGCGATCAACGGCCCGGCAGTTGGCGTCGGCGCCACGATGACCCTGCCGATGGACATCCGGATCGCCAGCACGTCGGCTCGTTTCGGCTTCGTCTTCACGCGCCGCGGCATCGTCCCGGAAGCCGCGTCGAGCTGGTTCCTCCCTCGGATCGTCGGCATCTCCCAGGCGCTCGAGTGGAGCCTCGGCGGACGGGTGTTCTCCGCGGAGGAAGCGCTCGGCGGTGGGCTCGTGCGGAGCCTGCACGAGCCCGACGACCTCCACGATGCAGCGTGCGGCATCGTCGCCGAGATCGCCGAGCACACCGCACCGGTCTCCGTCGCGCTCGCCCGGCAGATGATGTGGCGGATGCTCGGCGCCGAGCACCCTATGGCCGCGCATCGCGCCGACAGCCGGGCGATCCAGGAGCGCGGCCGTGCCGCGGACACCGTCGAGGGCGTCACCAGCTTCCTGGAGAAGCGGCCGGCGATCTTCCCCGACCGCGTCTCGACGGAGTGGATCGACGTCTTCCCCGACTGGGAGGAGCCGACGTTCGAGTAGCCGGATGCCGACAGACGGGCCGGGAACACGACGCGGCCTTGCGGGGTTGTAGCCACTTGACGACGCCGCCGCGTCGACCCGACCCGACATCCGAGGAAACCCCGAATGAACACCCTGCTCGACGACCTGCTCGACACCGGCGACGTGATCGAGGTCCGCCTCGGCGACGACGTCGTGTCGGCGATCGTCCTCCTCGCCGCTCCCGAGGCGCTCATCCTCGACACCTGCGACGGCTCGACGCCGATCGTCGTCGCCCGCGACGAGCTGATCGAGTACCGCAAGTTCGTTCCGACGGCCTGACCGCTCCCGGGGCGCACCCACGCGCCCCGGCCTAGGATCCAGGCGTGGCCGACGCCCCTCCGCTCCTCTACGAACGTGTCGGTGCGGAGTTCTTCCGCCGGCTCGTCGACGCGTTCTACGAAGGCGTCGCAGCCGACGAGGTGCTCGCACCGCTCTATCCCGACGCTCCGGACTTCGAGCCGGCCAAGGAACGGCTCCGCCTCTTCCTCATCCAGTACTGGGGTGGCCCCCACACCTACATGGAGGTCCGCGGCCATCCGAAGCTCCGGATGCGCCACATGCCGTTCCACATCGGCACGCTCGAGCGTGACCGGTGGCTCGTGCACATGGCGGGCGCGGTCGAGACGGCATGCACCCAGCTCCCGGACGAGGCGGAGCGGGACGAGGTCGCCGGTCACCTCATGGGCTACTTCGTGCCCGCTGCGGAGCACCTGCGCAATGACACCGGGCTGCCGATCACCTCGGCGGGGTATCGTTCGCCGACGTGAGCGCCGCCGTCACCGTTCGCGACCTCCGCAAGACCTACGGCGACCTCGCCGCCGTCGACGGCGTCTCGTTCGAGATCGCCGAGGGCGAGGTGTACGCGCTCCTCGGCCACAACGGAGCCGGCAAGTCGACGACGGTCGAGATCCTCGAGGGCCATCGCACCCGCACCTCCGGCGAGGTCTCGGTGCTCGGCATGGACCCGGGCAACGCGGACCGCGAGTTCTTCGACCGGATCGGCATCGTGCTCCAGACCGCCGGCGTCGAGACCGAGTTCACCGTTCGCGAAGCGATCGAGCTGTACGGCTCGGTGTACCGCCGACGTCGCGACACCGCGGAGGTGCTCGACCTCGTCGGTCTCGACGCCAAGGCCGACGCCCGCATCGGCACGCTCTCGGGTGGCCAGAAACGACGGGTCGATCTCGCGCTCGGGATCGTCGGCCACCCCGATCTCGTCTTCCTCGACGAACCGACCACCGGGTTCGATCCGGCTGCGCGACGCAAGTCGTGGGACCTGATCCGGGGCCTGTGCGAGCTCGGGACCACGGTGCTGCTCACGACCCACTACCTCGACGAGGCCGAGCACCTCGCCGGCCGGGTCGGTGTTCTGGCGCGTGGGCGACTGGTGGCCGAGGGCACGCCCGACGAGCTGATCAGTGGCCTCGCCGACACGATCGTGAGCTGTTCGGTGCCGTTCGATCGGGTCGCTGCCGTCGCCGAGTTCCTTCCGCCGGGTGCACGCATCGATGGCGATGCCGTCGAGTTCGTGTCGGCCGATCCGACCGTCGATCTGCACCGTCTCACGACCTGGGCGCTCGACAACGACGTCGAGTTGCGGGGCCTGCTCGTCCAGCGACCTTCGCTGGAGGACGTCTTCCTCGGGCTGGCGGGAGAGCACGACTGATGGGGTTCCCGTCGACGCTCTCGCTGCTCTGGGGTCAGATCCGCTACCAGCTCGTCACGTTCTGGCGCACCCCGGTCGCGTTCTTCTTCACGCTCGCCCTGCCGCTGATCATGCTGATCCTGTTCAACGCGCTCTTCGGCGACGCGACGGTCGACACCGGGTCGGGAGGGGAGTGGCCGGTGCGGCAGTTCTACACCGGCGGCCTCGCCGTGTTCACGGCGGTCTCGGCCACGTACACCAACCTCGCGAACATGGTCCCGATCCGTCGTGACGAGGGTGTGCTCAAGCGGTGGCGGGGCACGCCGCTCCCGACCTGGACCTACATCGGCGGGTTCGTCGGGTCGGCCCTGGTGCTGGCACTGATCGGTGTGGTGATCATGCTCACCCTCGGCGTGGTCGCCTACGACCTCCAGATCGAGCTCGCGAAGATGCCCGCCGCGTTCGTCACCTTCGTCGTCGGCGTCGTCTCGTTCGCCGCCCTCGGCATGGCGGTGGCAGCCCTCGTCCCGAACGCGAGCTCGGCGTCCGCTCTGGCCAACGCCACGCTGCTGCCGCTGGCGTTCATCTCGAACATCTTCATCGTCAGCGACGAGGGCGACCTGCCGCGCTGGATGGAGGCGCTCGGCGACTTCTTCCCGCTCAAGCCCTTCGTCGAGGCCTTCCAGGACACGCTCAACCCCTTCGTCGACCCGCCGGCGTTCCAGTGGGACAAGCTCGCCTACGTCGCGCTGTGGGGTGCCCTGGGCGCTGTGGTCGCAATCCGCAAGTTCAGCTGGGAACCGTCGGGGGGCGGATCGACCCGCGGGCGGCGCTCCCGGTCGCGGGCCGTCGAGGTCGGCGGGTAGCGCTCAGCGCAGCGAGTAGCACGCGATCGCGACGGCGGCCGCGGCGTTGAGGGAGTCGACACCGTTCGCCATCGGGATGCGCACCGGTCGGCCCACGTCGAGCGCTTCGAGGCTCAGCCCGGTTCGTTCCGAGCCGATGAGGACGGCGCGATCACCGCTCGCGGTGATGCCGCCGATCGGGGTGGCCGCCGGGTCGGGCGTGAGGGCGTAGATCTCCATCCCACGCTCACCGGCCCGGCGGACCACCTCGATCAGCGACCGGGTCCGGGCATGGGGGAGCGCGAACGCGGTGCCCATCGCCACGCGCAGCGCCCGCCGCGACAGCGGATCGGCGCTGGTGTGGTCGAGCAGCAGGCCGTCCCACCCGAGCGCCGCCGCATTGCGCACGATCGACCCGATGTTCGCCGGGTTGTCGACGCCCTCGACGACCACGAGGCGACGGCTGCGCGCGGTGAGCTCGTCGGCCGACGGGCGGCTCGGTCGATGGAACAGCGCCACGATCGGGTGCGGGACACCGAGCCCGGTGACCATCCGACGGACCTCCTCGCCCCCGGCGAAGACGTCGCACCCGGCGGCGAGCAGGCGATCGACGACCGGCGGCATCCGCCCGGCGTCGGCGAGGGCGAGATGCGGGCGGCACCCGGCGTCGAGGGCGCGCTCGACGACGAGGTCGCCCTCGGCGAGGAACAGGCCCGCGCCGGCGTCGTCGCGGCGGTCGGACCGCGACGCGAGCCCGCGCTCGTTCAGCCGGAACGGTGACAGGCGCTCGTCGTCGGCGCGATCGACCCGGATCGTCGCCGTCATCAGGGTGCGACGCGGCAGGCGACCTCGCCGCGCAGCCGTGCCGCGAGCGCCCAGGCGAGCAGACCGATCGAGAGCGCGGCCAGCCACGGCTGGGCCGGCGCGAACCACTCGAGCGCGCCCGTGGTGCCGAGCGCGACGACCACGAGCTTGTTGCAGACCGGACATCCGACCGCGAAGAACGCGAGCAGCCCGCCGGTTCCGCCCGCGCGCCCCGGTCGATCGAGCGCCTCGTCGCCGGTCCGCACGTAGGTGGCGACGAGCAGGCCACCGAGGATCGCCGTCGCGGCGAGCACCGGGTACGACCACGCGGTCACGGGGACGGGGCGCCCGAACACCGGGTTGGGGATGACGTCGGTGGGGAGCCCGACGAGCAGCGCGATCGCCACGGCCGACGCAGCTGCCACACCCCACCGCCGGGCCGGCCAGCTCGCGAGGCGACTCGTCGCCGGCGACAACGTCTCCATCGCTGTCGAGGCTATCGACGGGAGCGCCGCCGCCGACGGGTGCGTCGAGCGGGACTTCGGGCCGGCACACCACTACGGTCGTCGTCGTGGCCGCGCCGTTGACCATCGTGCCCGTGACCGGGATCGGTGAGGTCGAACCGGGGGCCGACATCGCCGAGCTCGTCGCGGCGGCGACCGAGCTGTCGGAGGGCGACGTCGTGGTCGTGACGTCGAAGATCGTCTCCAAGGCCGAGGAGTGCAGCGTCGAGCTGTCCGACGTCGAGCCGTCCGCATTCGCGGCGTCGTGGGCGGCGACGTGGGACAAGGACGCGCGCGTCGTCGAGATCGTGCTGCGACAGTCCAGACGGGTGGTCCGCCAGATCGGGCCGGTGCTGATCACCGAGACCCACCACGGGTTCGTCTGCGCCAACGCGGGCGTCGACCAGTCGTCGAGCGGGGCGCACGGCCGCGTCCTCGTCCTGCCCCCCGACCCGGACGGGTCGGCGCGCTCGATCCGCTCCCGCGTCCGCGAGCTCGTCGGGATCGAGATCGCAGTCGTCGTCACCGACACATTCGGCAGGCCGTGGCGGGAGGGTCAGACCGACGTGGCGATCGGTGTGGCCGGGATCGCACCGCTGCGCAGCTACATCGGCGAGACCGATCCGCACGGACACGAGTTCCGAGTCCAGGAGCTCTGCGTCGTCGACGAGGTCGCGGCGGCGGCAGAGCTCGTGAAGGGCAACACGAGCCGTGTCCCGGTCGCAATCGTGCGCGGCCTCGAGTACGACCGCGACGACGACGCGACCATGGCCCCCGTGCTGCGCGACCCGAGCCGCGACCTGTTCCGCTGACGCGCCTGCCCGGTCCGCCGCCGGGACGGACCGTCCCGGGCCGGCACCGATCGGACGACGGCTACCGTGGGCGGCCATGGCCGAACACATGGTGACGGTGCCGGACGATGCGACGATCGCGTACGAGACGGTCGGGGACGGTCCGGTCGTCGTGCTCGTGCACGGCATCACCGAGCGTCGCGCCGCGTGGGGCCAACTGGCCGATCGGTTCGCCGAGAGCGGGCGGCGGGTCCTGGCCGTCGACCTGCGTGGTCACGGC
>CBFCWS010000202.1:0-6336 GCA_965601765.1 uncultured Ilumatobacter sp.
CAGCAGGAAGAACGGCTTCTCGAACACCCACGGCCCCGGCACGTCGGCCGGCGCGGCCTCGTGGTACAGGATGTCGTCGACGTACCAGCGGATCTTGTTCGGCTCCCACTCGACCGCGTACGTGTGGTACTGGAGGTCGACGCGCTCGCCGAAGTCCCAGATGCCGCCGAAGCTGTTGCCACCGCTGTAGCCGGGCCCGTGGATGGTGCCGAAGATCTCGGTCGGGATGCGGCTGACGTACTCCATGAAGTCGATCTCGCCGGCGCCCGGCCACGGGTTGTAGGTGATGTCGGTGCCGAGGCTCCAGAATGCCGGCCAGAGGCCGTCGCCGCCCGTGGGCACCCGGAGACGTGACTCGATGCGGCCGTAGGCGAACTCGGCGCGGTTCTGGGTGATCAGTCGCGCCGACTCGAACTCGCACGGGCCGTAGTAGCACTCCTGGGATCCGTCGGCCTCGTCGAGGGTGATCACGAGGTTGCCGTCGCCGTCGGTCGCCGCGTTGGCGGGATCGTCGGTGTAGTACTGCAGCTCCTCGTTGCCCCAGCCGTTCTTGCCGTCCGGCGTGGTGTCACCGATCTCGTACGCCCAGTTGGCGGGGTTCGGAGGCGTCCCGGACGGATCGTCGAACTCGTCGGCCCAGGCCAGGGTCCAGCCGCTCGGACCCGGATCGGGCGCCCGGTTGTCCTTCAGCGTGACCGTGATCTCGTCGCCGGCGCCGTCGCCCTCGTACCAGAACGTGAGGCTCTCGGTGCCGGTCCAGTCCTGTCCGATGGGGAAGTCGCGGACCAACGCCGCGTCGGACCCACCGGTCGTGATCTCGGTGCCGTCGACCGTCGAACCGGTGAAGGGGATGTCGCCCTCGCAGTCGCCGCCGATCTCGTTGGCCCGGAAGTGGAACACGAGGTCGTCGAGACCGTCGCCGTTCACGTCGCTGACGTGCCGGCGGGGCATCCCGGTCCGGCGGTCGACGTGCGTCTCGGAGGCGTCACCGAAGCGCACGGTCGAGACGTCGACGGTGGTCGCGTCGAAGTCCTCGGTGCTCAGGAGGTGGACCGGTACGACGCCGTTGCCGCGCTTGCACACGTTGCCCTGGACGTCGATGTCGGCGCCGACGGGCACCGAGGCGACGCCGATGTTCTCGACGGCGTCCTGTTCGGGTCGGGCGCCGGGGTCGCTGCTCTCGACGCGGACCGCGTCGAGACCGGCCGAGCCCTCGGTGTCCCACAGGTAGTCGCCCTGCTCGAAGTCGGCGAGCAGGAGCGGGTCGAAGTCGTCGTTGTCGTCGATCAGCACCGAGCCCTGGAAGAGCGCGCCACGCTCCGTGTCGACGGGATTGGTCAGGCGGATGACGATCTGCTCGTCGCCCTCGAACTTGGTGTCGTCGAAGGTCTCGACCTGGAAGAACAGCTCGCTCGGTCCGCCGTTGACGAACGTCAGCGTCCCCGACGTCGGTGTGAACTCCTCGAACGGCACGGCGTTGGAGCGCTCGGTGGCGTAGTCGATGCTGACCTCGGCGGGATCGTCGGGACCGAGCGCACGGTTCAGCTTCACACCGACGTCACCGGTCGTGCCCTCGGTGACGAACGTGATCTGCTGGGAGAAGTTGACCGCGATCGGAGGGGGCTCGCCGACGCCATAGGTGGCGACGTCGTCGAAGTAGTAGGTCTGCGCGCCATTGGTGTTGAGCACGCCGATCGCGTACCCGTGCATCTCGAACAGGCCGAGACCGTCGTTCGGGGCGCCGTTGCCGATCTCCTTGCGGACGAAGGCGGCGAAGGGGAACTCGAGCAGCTGCCAGCCGACGAAGTCGTCCAGGAACGGCACGGTGAATCGCTCCGCGTCGTCGACGGTCGACCCGGGGTTGCGGTTGTCGAGGATGTCGATGAACATCTGCGTCCCGGTGCCCGAGCCGAGCATCCAGAACCGGACGCCCTCGCTGGTCGACCAGTCCTGCGTCACCCAGGTGTCGAGGGCGGGATTCTCGAAGGCGTGGATGAAGCCGGCGAACGACGTCGAGTCGCTGTCGAACTGCAGCACGTTGTTGGGCGACGACGCGCCGGGGACGGGAGCGGGCGGGACGTCGGTCGTGTCGATCGCGATGCCGCTCCCCGGGCCGGCGAAGGTGTAGAAGCCGAGCGGTTCGCCGTTGGGGACGGCCGCCCCGTTCGGCAGGCCGTTCTCGAAGTCGTCGACGATGGTCGACGGCACGAGCGGCCCCGAGCTGAACACCCAGAGGTCGGTCTGGAAGTTGACGTCGGAGCCACCGCCGATGACGGCGACGACGATGTTGATCAGCTCACCGTTGCCGGGGTCCGCGTCGAGCACGCCGTTGCCGCCGGGGAAGAAGGAGTTGTCGTCGAAGAAGTCGGCGAGCGGGATCGACACGAGCTGCCACCCGCCGCCGCTCTCCGCACACGGCCCGGCGTCGCCGACGGTGCAGTTGTACTGGAACTCGTCGTCGTCCTCGGCGGGATCGGCCACGCCGTTGGAGGTGTCGTCGTCCTGCAGGTTGATCTCGAGCGTGTATTCCTGACCCGCTGCCGGGTTGATCCAGAAGTTGAACGTGTCGGTGCCGGTCAGGTCGCTCGGGTTGCGGCGCCCGAAGCCCCCGTAGAAGCCGGCCACGCCACCCGAGCCCCACCCCGTCTCGAGCGAGAAGGCGCCGCCGCCCACCGGCGGCACCTCGTTGCTCGGGCTGATCCCACCACCGCCGACAGCGCCGTTGAAGGCGAACCAGTCGTTGCCGAACGGATCGCCGTGCTCCATGTCGTCGAACACGACCTCGCCGGCGGCGCTCGCGATCGGCGACGGCGCCGTCGCGACGAGCGCCGCCGAGCCCGCGAGCGCTGCGGTGAGCAGGAGCGAAAGATGGCGGCGGGGTGTGCGGCGGTGACGTGAGTGGTTCATGACGGTGACTCCATCTGGTGGGACGGTTCGACGGTGTGGGACGGATCGCTGACGCGACGGGCGACGGGCGGTGAGCACGGGATCGGAGCGCGGGCGCGGGTCGTGGACCCGGGGACGAGGGCGACGGGCAGGATCTCGCCCATCGGGTGCGCGCGACCGGCGCGCCGGTCGGCGATCTGGCCGAGCAGCATCGCGACCGCTCGCTCGGCATTGGCCTGCACCGGTTGACGGATCGTGGTGAGCTCGCGTCGGCCGGGGCGTTCGACGTCGAAGCCGTCGAAGCCCACGAGCCCGACGTCGCCCGGGACGTCGACGCCCAGGTCGGCGGCCGCTCGCAGCGCGCCGAACGCCATCGTGTCGGAAGCGGCGAACACCGCATCGGCCCCTCGATCGACGAGCGTTCGCATCGCCCGGTAGGCGCCGTCCTCGGAGTAGCCGCCGTCGACGCACAGCGCGGGATCGAGTGGCCGGCCGAGCCGGGCGAGCTCGTCGACGAGCCCGTCGAGGCGCTCGCGCCCCGTCGTGGTGTTCGCCGGCGCGCTGATCGTGCCGATGCGCCGATGGCCGCAGTCGACGAGATGGCGGGCGGCGAGCGCGGCGCCTCCCCGGTTGTCGACGTCGACGTAGCTGACGCCGGACCGGTCGGGTCGGCCGATCATCACGAGGGGCAGGTCGTGGTCGACGAGGCGGCCGACGAGGGGATCGTCCATCCGCGTCGCGGTGACGAGCACGCCGTCGAGGAAGCCGGTGTCGACGATGCGCGGGTACAGCGCGCGCTCCTCGTCCTCGGTGTGGAGCAGGAACAGGGTCAGCACGACGCCGGCCTCGTTGCTCGACGCGGTGATGCCCGCGATCAGCTCGGCGAAGTAGGGGTCGTCGAACAGGCGGTGGACGCCGCTCGGGATCACGAGCCCGACGACACCACTGCGGTTCGACACGAGCGAGCGTGCCGCGAGATGCGGCGTGTACCCCGTCTCGCCGATGATCTCCTGCACGCGGGCCCGCACCTCGGGGCGCACGCGTGCGTCGCCGTTGACGACCCGGGACACCGTGGAGCGCGACACGCCGGCGAGACGGCCGATGTCCTCCAGTGTCAGCCCCATGTCGACGTGGTGTCCCCTCCGAGCGACCGCTCGCACTGCGGCACGCTGAGCTTCGATGTCGCGCTGCCGTTGGGAGCGCTCCCAGGAGGGTAGCCGCGCGTCCGTCACCTGTCAAAATGAGCCGCGGACAGCGGAGCGCTCGGCACGGGGACGAGCACCCGATCGAGCCGGACCGCGATGCTGCGCTCTGCGACGGGCGTCCGACGACACCGTGCGCGCCGCCGGCCCGACATGTCCAACGACCGCGTCATCCGCAGCATGATCCGATCGGAGGTCGACGACCTCGTCGAATGGGCCGCCCGCGAGGGCTGGAACCCGGGACGGCACGACGCCGGGATCTTCTGGCGGACCGACCCCGCCGCCGATCCCGCCGCCGATCTCGCCGCCACGCTCGACGGCGAGCTCGTCAGGGGACACCGGCTAGAAAGTGGACGTGACCGACCACGCCTCCGACACCACCCCGACCACTGACGCGACGACCAAGCCGAGTCGCCTCCCGACCGTGCTGGTCGTCGTGGCGACGGTGCTGGCCGTGCTGAGCGCACTGACGACGTGGGTCCGCGTCCAGATGCTCGACACCGACGAGTGGACCGAGCTCAGCGCAGACCTGCTCGCAGAGGAGGAGGTGCAGTCGGCGCTCGCCGTCTTCATCAGCAACGAGCTGTTCGAGCGGATCGACCTCCAGAGCGAGATCGGTGAGCTCCTCCCCGAGGATCTCTCCCCGCTCGCCGGCCCACTCGTCGGCGCCCTGCGCGAACCGATCACCAACGGGATCGAGACCGTCATCGCCTCCAACCGGTTCCAGCAGCTCTGGACCGAAGCCAATCGCACCGCACACGCCCGGCTGGTCGCGATCATCCGCGACGAGACCGTGACCGGGGTGTCGACCGCCGACGGCACGGTCACGCTCGAGCTCGGTGAGGTCGTCCGGTCCGTGGGCGAGAGCGTCGGCGTACCCGACGACGCACTCGACCGGCTCCCCGAGGACGCCGGCCGGATCACCGTCGTCGAGTCCGAGGAGCTCGCCGACGTGCAGACCGCCGTTCGAGTGCTCGACTTCCTCGCCTGGTTCATGTTCGTGGTGGTGGTCGGCCTGTACGCGCTCGCCGTCTTCCTCGCCAGGGGTCGGCGGGTGCAGATGCTGCGCACGGTCGGCCTCGCCCTGGCGATCGGCGGGTTCGTCCTGCTCCTGCTGCGGCAGATCGGCGTCCGCCTCACGGTCGATGCGATCGTCGCCAACCCGGCGAACGAGCCCGCCGCCGCGGCGGTCGCCGGCGTGGCGACGTCGCTGCTTCGCAGCATGGCGTGGGGCGGGATCGTCTACGGGTTGCTGGCGATGGGTGTCGCGTTCCTGCTCGGCGACCACCGGTTCGCCCTCGCCGGCCGCCGCCAACTGGGTCGAGCGACCGAGTCGACCGCCGGCACGATCGCCGTGGTCGTCGTGCTGTTCGTCCTCCTGCTCTGGTGGAGCCCGGGCGACCTGTTCGAGAGCTGGGTGCGGACGCTGGTCCTCGTCGCGCTCGCCGCCGGTGCCGTCGTGGCGATCTACCGCAAGGTCGACGACGAGCGCACGGCGTCGGGTCCCGGCCAACCCGATCCCGCCGCGACCGACCCGGTCGATCCCGACCCCGTCCCCCAGAGCTGAGCGTCGTCGCGGTCACCGTTCGGGGACGCGATGCGGGTAGCGTCACGGTGGTTCAAACGACGAACGGCGCCACCGGCGTCGCCATTCCCACGGAGGATTGACGCGAATGCTCGCATACGACTACCCACTGCTCGGCATGTTCTGGACGATCCTGATGGTGTTCCTCTGGATCGCCTGGCTGATGCTCCTGTTCAGCATCATCGCCGACGTGTTCCGGAGCGACATGGGCGGGTTCTCCAAGGCGCTCTGGCTGCTCGTCGTCATCGTCGTGCCGCTGCTCGGCGCGCTGATCTACGTCCTGGCCAACGGCGACGACATGGCCAAGCGGTCGTTCCAGCGAGCCCAGGAGAACGAGGCCGCCACCCGCGCCTACATCCAGAGCGCCGCCGGCGGCGCCAGTCCGGCCGAGGAGATCGCCAAGCTGAACGAGTTGCGGAACAGCGGTGTCATCACCGACGAGGAGTTCCAGCAGCAGAAGGCCAAGGCCCTCGCCGGCTGACGCCCCCTCGACCCCACGCAACGACGCGCTGCGACGGCAGCACCGGATCCGACCGGTGCTGCCGTTGCGCGTCGGGGCTCGATCGGCACAGTGTTGCGACCCGCTGGAGACCGCGCACGGTGACCTGCTGATCGTCGCGATCAGCCGCAGGTCCGACATGCACAAGTGGTTGCGCGAAGGCG
>CBFCWS010000203.1:0-6322 GCA_965601765.1 uncultured Ilumatobacter sp.
CGATCGCAGCCAGCCGGTCGGAGGGCTCGAACGACGATGGCGAGATCCACTCCACGACCCGGCCGCGCCCGAGCTCGGTCCACTCCTCCTGCCTGGCGCAAGCGAGCGACGCGCGGGCGACCGACGGCTCGGTCGCGTCGCGCAGGGCCGGCAGCGGGCGGCGGATGACCGCCGCCATCGCCCAACGTCGACGACGCGACGGCTCGGCGTCGAGGATCCGAGCGCCGCGCAGCACTGCGTCGAATCGAGCGTCCAACCGTTCGTGGACGGCTCCCACCGCTCCTGGTTCGCTTCCCCCGCGAACGACGACGCCGACACGCTGCCGGACGAGCGCGGCGGTCTCGGCGAACGCGAGGATCGCCACCCACAACCGCCCGCCGACACGGACGTCGTATCGGTGCTCCAGTCGTGCGATCACGCAACTCAGGTGCGACGCCGGTTCACGTCGCAAGGCGAGCGCGCGGCTGCGACATTGCCGCAACCACCTCCGCAACCACCACCGCAGCCGGCGTCGCGGCGACGAGCGACGCGTCCGTGACTCGACGAGGATCCTCCCCAACGCGTCGCGCGAACGCGACGCATCCGGCCCGACCGTCACGCGCGGAGCCTCTCGATCCACCCGAGGAGGATCGCAACCGCACGCGGATCGTGACGGAGCCGGTGCCCGGCGCCGTCGAGCAGGGTGAGCTCGGCCGAACCGTGCGCCTGGGCGAGCTGGCGGGCGTCGCTCGTCGGGACGTGACGATCGTCTTCGCCATGCATCACGAGCATCGGCCGCGGCGCGAACCGCCGCGCCGCGGCCATCGGCCGGAAGCGCCGCAACGCACGGGACCAGTCGTCCATCGACGCCGGAAACCCCGGGGTTCGCACCGCACCGAGCTCACGGGCGTGGTCGAGGAACCGCCGGGGATGATCGGCCCAGTCGTCGAAATCGGCTCGTGGCGAGATGAGCGCGGCGGCAGACACGCGCGGGTCGTCCGCGGCGACGCAGATCGCGATCGAACCACCGGTGTTGGTGCCGACGAGGACACAACGCTCGACGGCGGCGACCGCGAGGAGGTGATCGACGGCTGCGCGGAGATCGTCGATCCAGCCCTGCAACGAGAAGTCGCCGGTGCTGTCGCCGCACCCGCGAAAGGTGAAGGTCATCGCGGACAGTCCGGTCGTGAACGCGATCCGATCGACGAGCTGCGGGAACGTCCCGGCCGACTGGCGCGCGTCGAGCGGGCTCTGCGGGAAGCCGTGGCACAGGATCAACCCGGGATCGTCACCTCCGCCGATCCGTGGTGGCGCCAACTTGACGTGGCAGCGGAGCTGTTGACTTCCCGACTGGAAGGTCTGGTCCACCGGACGATGCGGTGGCGTCAGGCCCGCGGGCGCCGGTGCCGGCGATGCGCACCCGGTGTCGCGGCGGTGTAGCCGCGGTTGCGCGCCTCGGCGAGGGTGTCGGGACCGAACTGGATGCCGACGCCCTCGTCGACGATCTCGTCGATGATCGCCGGGTCGGACCAGTCGTCGACGTCGTACACCAGCTGCGTCCGCTTGTCACCGAGGAAGCGTGCGTGCTCGAACTTGGTCGGCCGTTCCATGACGGACACACTACGTGTCGAGCGACCGGGGTCCGAACGCGGCTCACCCCGGACGCGTGACGAGGGAGCGCATCGGCGCTCCCTCGCACGTCGTGACTGGGACCGAACGACCTGTTTCGTGCCGGCGGGACGAGCTCCGGCGGGTCGGTCGGCGGGGGTTGGCGAGGATTCGCCAGGCCGTCCAGCCTGTTGACCTAGCGGCCAACCACCTCCAGGGTCCCGAACGAACTGTCAGTCATTGTGTTGGACCACCTCCTTCCTCTGGTGGCAATACTCTGTCACAGGTCGGGCCCCCACGCCGCACGGGTCGGCGAAGTCCTGGCGACAACTTCCGGGCGGCGACGCGGGGTCCCTGGCACGCCCGCATGGATGGGTTGACGAACCATGCAGGGAACCTCGACCTTCAACGATCGATAGGACGCAACCGACGACATCTCGCCGGCCGTCGTGGTGATCGGGCTCGGCTACGTCGGCTGCCGCTCCTGGTCGAGTCGGCGAGGGCAGGACTTCGCGTGACCGGCCTCGACGTCCGCAACACGCCCAAGGTCGTCGGCGGGTTCAGCTCGGCCTGCACCGAGCGTGCGACGTCGTTCTACCGACGGACCGTCGACGATGTCATGTCGGTCGCCGGCACCCGCGAAGCGGAGATGGCGAAGCTCCTCGAGAACACTTATCGCCACGTGAACATCGCGCTCGTCAACGAGATGGCGATCTTCTGCCACGATCTGGAGATCGACCTCCGGGAGTCGATCCGTGCCGCATCGACCAAACCCTTCGGGTTCACGGCCTTCCACCCCGGCCCCGGCGTCGGCGGACACTGCATCCCGATCGATCCGAGCTACCTGTCGCACCACGTCCGGACGCTCTGGTACCAGTTCCGGTTCGTCGAGCTCGCCCAGGAGGTCAGCAACCGCATGCCCCCGTACGTGGTGATGCGCGTGCAGTCGATGCTGAACGAGGTCAAGCTCGCACTCAACGGGTCGAACGTCCTGGTGCTCGGGCTCACGTACCAGCCCGACATCGCCGACGATCGCGAGTCGCCCGCCGAGTGGGTGGTCCGCGGCCTCCGGATGCGAGGGGCCAACATGACCGGGCACGACCCTCATCTCGACCGATTCGAGGTCGATGGTGAGCCGCTTCCCCTCGCCGACGACCTCGCCGACGCGCTCGCGCACGCCGACGTCACCGTGCTGCTCCAGGCCCACTCCCAGCACGACCTCGACCGTGTCGCCACGATGTCGCAACCGGTGTTCGACACGCGGGGCGTGATGTCCGGGCACAACGTCGAGCGGCTCTGAGGCCCGGCTCGGGCCGCCGACATCTCGCCCCGCATCGTGGTCCCGATTCGTGTGCTGAAGCGACGTCGATCAGGCTACGGATAGGCTCGCAGCGATGGCGATCCAGGCCGAGACGGCGCTCCCCGAGCTGCGAGACGCGCACGCGTCCGCGCACCTCGGCGCGTACCTGCGCGAGCTGTGGAACCGGCGGACGTACGTGCGCCATGTGGCGGTGAACGAGCTCCATCACCGCCAGATCACCAACGTCCTCGGCAACCTCTGGCACCTGCTCAACCCGGCGCTGACGATCGGTGTGTACTACCTGATCTTCGGTGTCCTGCTCGGCGTCGATCGCGGTATCGAGAACTTCTTCCTCTTCCTGACGGTGGGGCTGTTCACCTTCCAGTTCACACAGAAGTCGACGTTGAGCGGCGCGAGGTCGATCGTGTCGAACCGCGGCATCATCCGGGCGATCCGCTTCCCGCGAGCGATGTTGCCGATCGGCTCGACGGTGACCGAGTTCCTCGCGCACACGCCCAATCTCGTCGTGATGTTCGCGATTGCGCTGATCAGCGGCGAGTCACCCCACGTCCGGTGGGTGTTCATCGTCCCGCTGATCACTGTCCAGCTCGTGTTCAACGTCGGAGCCGCGATGATCGCTGCCCGTGCCGCAACGCACTTCGTCGACACGATCCAGATCCTGCCGTTCGTCTTCCGGCTGGTGCTGTACGCCTCCGGCGTCATCTTCAGCGTCGACGCCTACGTCAGCAGCGACTCACCGACCCGGTACCTGTTCACCCTCAACCCGGTCTACTGCTTCCTCACCCTGGCACGATGGTCGGTGATGGGGGGCGAGTTCCAGCCGGTGCTGTTGCTGTCGTGCAGCGTCTGGACCGTCGGGCTGCTGGTCGGCGGGTTCCTCTGGTTCCGAGCCGGGGAGGGGCTGTACGCCCGTGACTGACAGCCGGACCACCTCGATGCTCACCGAGTCCGACGCACGTCCTGTTGCCATCGTCGTCGACGACGTCGACATCCGCTACCGCGTCTACGAGGAACCGAGGTTGAGCGCCCGGAACGTCGTCAGCCGCGGCTTCCGCACCCGACGCGCCGTCGAGGTGCACGCTGTGCACGGCGTCTCGTTCCAGGTGAGCATCGGCGAGGCGATCGGGATCGTCGGCTCCAACGGGAGCGGCAAGTCGACGCTGCTGCGCGCCGTCGCCGGTCTGCAGGCGCTGCACTCCGGACAGATCCTCGTGCGGGGTGACGTCGGGCTGCTCGGGGTCGGCGCGGCACTGATGCCGACGCTGTCGGGCTATCGCAACGTGATGCTCGGTGGTCTGGCCCTCGGGATGAGCGAGGACGAGGTCGAGGCCCGCATGGACGAGGTCGTCGAGTTCTCGGGTCTCGGCGACGCGATGGCGCGTCCGATGAAGACCTTCTCGTCGGGGATGCGGGCGCGCCTGGCGTTCTCGATCTCCACCCTGCGCGTCCCCGACATCCTGCTCATCGACGAAGCGCTGGCCGTCGGCGACAAGCAGTTCCGGAAGAGGTCGCTCGACCGTCTCAACGAGATCCGCTCGGCCGCGGGCACCATCGTGATGGTCACCCACAACCTCAACGAGATCCGAGACACGTGCGACCGCGTCGTCTGGCTCGAGCACGGCGACCTCCTGATGGACGGGCCGGTCGACGACGTGCTCGCTGCATACGATGTCGATCGCGAGACGTGATCTTCCTTCGTCCGCTCACCTCTCAGGTGGCGGCTCGGCTCCGCTCACTCGACGAACGTGCCAACCCGTGGCTCGATCGAGCCCTCGCGGCCACACCGGCGGCCCCCACCGCCCCACGGTCGATCGACGGCGGTCGGCCGATGCGGCGGCGTCGCAACCTGAGCACCGCGATCGATCACCTCGCCGATCGCGCAGATGCGCTCGACCTCGCGAGCGCGGCGGGCGTGCTGTCGACCGCTGCGCTGTTCGTCGACGTGACGAATCCGTCCCCGCGCGTCCGACGGTTCGCCATCGCACGGCGCCGCAACCGGCCGACCGTCGTCGCCCTCGCGGCCGACGTCGCGGCATCACCGTTCGTCACCGGCACACCGTCGATGTCATCGTCGACCAGGATCGAGTGTGCGTTGGCGACGTCGATCGCGATCGGGGCCGACGAAGGCGTCGCCGCCCTCCCCCGCAAGCACGACGTCGCTCGTGCGACGGACGCATTCGCGGCGAGCCGAGTCATCGCCCAGAGCGCGCATCTTCGTGGTGGATGGCGTCCGCGCGACTTCGCGCTGCATCGGTCGTGGTGTCGGCACGCCATCGAACTCGACGAGCGATCGGCCGGCGCCCGCTATCACGCCGTACGGGTCGCGATCCGGGCTGCTGACTGGGACACCGCGCTCTGGGCGACCGGCTCGCGTCTGCGGTCCGACGATCTCCGCTGCCCCGACGCGGAGCTCGCAGACCTCCTCGTCGCCACCGCGCCCGACCCGTCCGACCCGATCTCGGGCGACTACTGGTTCGTCGCCCACTGGCTGTTGCATGCACGAGGTCTCCTCCGAGACGCCTGGCAGGCCAAGCTCCGGCTCGCGAACGACCTCGTGGATCGACGCGCGCCCGCCGGTTCGTCGCTGTGGTTCCGCCGGGTCCAGGCCATGATCCTGCTCGAGGAGTTCGCCGAGGCCGACGCGACACTTCAGGCGGCGTCGTCGACGGCTCGCCCGACCGCGCGCCGGCGCGCCGAGCACATGCGTCACGACATCAGGGTGCTCACGGCCGACGCGCCGGTTCGACCCCCCGACGTCGACGGCGGGTTCGGGAAGCTCGTCCGCGGTCGAGCCATCGTCCTCGTCGGTCCGACCGACGAGGACGTCGACGTCTTCGCTGCGGCGGACGTCGTCGTCGGTCCGAAGATCGTCGGCGAGCGCGCCGACCGGATGCGACAGGCGGGGGCGACGACGATCGTGTCCTACGTCACCGACGAGACGGTCGCCCTCGCGCACGAACGGCTGAGCGCCGACCTCGCAGCCGGTCGCATCGATGCCGTCGTCGTTCGGCCCCTGGGCATCGATCGATCGCTCGGCCTCGGTGAGCGCCGCGGGTTCATGCGTGCCGGCGAGGAGTCGGGCGTCCACCTCGACGCGGCGTCATTCGCGATTCCCAGGATGCTGTACGACGTGCTCGGCCATCAGCCCTCGGAGGTGACGATCACCGGGGCCGACCTGTTCGTGTCGGGTCGCTACGCAGCCGGCTACGACATCGAGGCGGCGCCCGCGGCGGCGCGCGGGATCCAGCGCAATCTGTCCGGCTACGGCCACGACCTCGTCAGCGACTTCCGGCTGATGCGGGCGCTGTGCCGGTCACCCCAGGTGACGACGGGAACGACCCTCGACTGCGTCCTCGGGCTCGACGAGCCGCACTATCTCGCGAAGGTTGAGGCGACCCGCCGCTGACCGTCCCG
>CBFCWS010000204.1:0-6316 GCA_965601765.1 uncultured Ilumatobacter sp.
TCGATCCTGCCGATTCCCGAGGTGAAGCACGTGGGTCTGACCACGTACGACGCGAAGGATCCGGACACGAAGTTCCCGCCGATCCGCGACGTCCGGCCACCCGAGGGTGCGCCCAACGTGCTGGTCATCCTGATCGACGACTGCGGGTTCGGTGCGAGCAGTGCGTTCGGCGGTCCGGTGGACACCCCGACCGCGGAGCGGCTCGGGAACGGCGGCGTGAAGCTCAACCGGTTCCACACCACGGCGCTGTGCTCGCCGACGCGTCAGGCGTTGCTGACCGGCCGCAACCACCACTCGGTGAACATGGGTGGCATCACCGAGATGGCGACCTCGGCGCCTGGGTACACGTCGGTCCTCCCCAAGGACAAGGCGCCGCTGGCGATGACGCTCAAGCTCAACGGGTACTCGACCGCCCAGTTCGGCAAGTGCCACGAGGTGCCGGTCTGGCAGACCAGCCCGCTCGGGCCGTTCGACTCGTGGCCGACGGGTGGCGGCGGGTTCGAGTACTTCTACGGCTTCATCGGCGGTGAGGCCGATCAGTACTACCCGTCGCTGTACGAGGGCACGATCCCGATCGACCCCCCCAAGACGCCGGAGGAGGGCTACCACTTCACCGAGGACATGACGAACAAGGCGATCGGCTGGGTGCGCCAGCAGAAGGCGCTGATGGCCGACAAGCCGTTCTTCATGTACTACGCGCCGGGGGCGACGCACGCGCCGCACCACGTCCCGAAGGAGTGGATCGAGAAGTACCGGGGACGGTTCGACGGCGGGTGGGACCGGTTGCGGGAGGAGACGTTCGAGCGTCAGAAGGCGCTCGGGGTGATCCCCGCCGACGCGGTGCTCACCGAACGGCCCGACGAGATCCCCGCGTACGACGACATGCCCGAGGAGCTCAAGCCGATCCTCGCCCGCGAGATGGAGACCTACGCCGGCTTCCTCGAGCACACCGACCATCAGATCGGTCGGCTGGTCGATGCGATGGACGATCTCGGCATCCTCGGCGACACGCTGATCTACTACATCATCGGTGACAACGGGGCGTCCGCCGAGGGCACACCGAACGGCTGCTTCAACGAGATAGCAGTGCTCAACGGGATGGGGACGATCGAGACCCCCGAGTTCCTGATGAGCAAGATCGACGACTTCGGCGGTCCGGAGGCGTCCAACCACTACGCCGTGGGCTGGGCGCACGCGATGGACACGCCGTACCAGTGGACGAAGCAGGTCGCCTCGCACTGGGGCGGCACGCGCAACGGCACGATCGTGCACTGGCCGAGCGGGATCGAGGCCAAGGGTGAGGTCCGTTCGCAGTTCTCGCACGTGATCGACGTCGCACCGACGATCCTCGAAGCTGCGGGGATCCCGTCGCCGACGATCGTCAACAGCGTGCAGCAGTCGCCGCTGGAGGGTTCCAGCATGATGTACGCGTTCGACGACCCCGATGCCGAGGAACGGCACACGACCCAGTACTTCGAGATGTTCTGCAACCGCGGCATCTACCACGAGGGTTGGACCGCGGTGACCCGGCACACCGTGCCGTGGGTCGGCCCGCTGGAGCAGTCGTTCGACGAGGACGTCTGGGAGCTGTACGACACCAACACCGACTGGAGCCAGTCGAACGACCTGGCCAAGACGCATCCCGAGAAGCTCGCCGAGTTGCAGCGGCTGTTCCTGATCGAGGCGACCAAGTACAACGTCGTGCCGCTCGACGACCGGTCGTTCGAGCGGTTCAACTCGGATCTGGCGGGTCGGCCGCAGCTGATCAAGGGCAAGACGCAGATGCTGTTCGGCGGGATGCACCGGCTCCAGGAGCACGTGATCTTGAACGTCCACAACAAGTCGTACGCGCTGACCGCCGAGATCGAGGTGCCCGACTCGGGCGCCGCCGGCGTCATCATCTCCCTCGGCGCCGGCATCGGCGGATGGAGCCTCTACGCGCACGAGGGCAAGCTCAAGCACTGCTACAACTTCTTCGGGATCGACCGGTACTTCGCGCAGAGCGATCGGGAGATCCCGGCGGGCAAACATCAGGTTCGCCTCGAGTTCGCCTATGACGGCGGCGGCCTCGCGAAGGGCGGCACGGTGTCGCTCTTCATCGACGGCGAGCAGGACGGTGAGGGTCGCGTCGACCGGACGGTTCCGATGCTGTTCGGAACCGACACCTGCGACGTCGGCAGCGACGCCGCCTCGCCGGTCTCGACCGACTACGGACCGAACGACAATGCGTTCAACGGGACGGTCAACTGGGTGCAGATCGACATCGACGAGAACGCCGAGGACCTCGATCACCTGATCACGCCAGAGGAGCGCTACAAGGTGGCGATCGCGCGGCAGTAGGTGCCGTCGCCGACGGCTTCTGCCACCCTCGCCGCCTGCACCCGAGCCCGACGACGCCGAGGTCGTCCACCCGCTGCGGTGGCGGCCGGACCTATCGTGGGCACGCAGCGATGAGGAACAGTGCTGCGTCGTCCGTGGGATCGTCGAGAGCTCGGCCGTCTGGCGTGTTGGCGAGGGCCATCGTGGGAGAGTGGTTCGCTCGGAGGGCAGCCGCTCCGACTCGGCGGCGACGCCGTTCTCCGGTTGCCCGACGGGAAGCGTCGTGCGTCCCCGACGGCCGGACCGGTCGGCGCTTCGATGCCGCACCTCGCGCTGACGGTCAGCACGCTCACGAGGTCGGTGAATCCCGACCCGCCTCGCCGACACGATGCCGCATCACGCGGGACCGACCATGACACCGGTCGGCCCCTCGATCGGTTGGCAGCTCGCCGTCGCCATCTCGATGCTCGTGGCCATCGCGGTCGGAGTGGCCTTCGTCGGCCGGATGTCGACGGGGCGTCGCAGTGCGATCGCCGTTGCACGGGCGGTGATCCAGCTCGCAATCGTCGCCGGCGTGGTCCGGCTCGCACTCGAGCACGTGTGGAGTGCCGGATTGTTCGTGGTCGTGATGCTCGTCGTCGCGACGTTCACGAGCGCCGGCCGCGTCGAGGCACGGGCTGCGTGGCCGTGGGTCGGTGTCGCCATCGCGGCGGGTGTGGCACCGGTGATCGTCGTCGTCTTCGGCACGGGTTCGACGCCGGTGAACCCGGCGGCCGTCGTTGCGATCTGCGGCATCGTGATCGGCAACGCGATGACCGCATGCTCGCTGGCCGTGCGTCGCGCCGTCGCCTCGCTGCGGGAACAGCGGGGTCAGGTCGAAGCAGCGCTGGCGCTCGGGCTCTCGCGCGCGTTCGCGATCGGTCTCGTGATCGACCGGGATCGATCCGAGGCGCTGGTTCCGGTACTCGATCAGACCCGCACCGTCGGGCTCGTGACCCTGCCGGGGGCGTTCGTGGGTGTCCTGCTCGGCGGAGGATCGACGGCCGAGGCAGCAGCGGCACAGGTCATCGTGCTGGCCGGGCTGATCACCGCCGACACGATCACCGTCGTCATCGCGTCGCGCCTCGTCGCGACGGGCCGGATCCTCCCGCCCGATGTCCGTGCGCTGCTCCCTTCCGCATGACGCACCGCCAGGAGAGCTGCGATCGATGCCGCACGCCGAGAGCACCGGCGTCCGGTCGTCGTCGGCGGGGTACGGGTGTCGGACCGTACGCTCAGGACGCCGGGCCGTCGGCCGAGCGGAGCAGGCTCCGGGCAGCCGACTCGAGCACACCGGCCGTCGTGGCCACCTCGTCGATCGACACGCGTTCGTCGACGGCGTGGGCGTGCGCGATCTCGCCGGGGCCGTACACCGCGCACGCAGCCTCGGCCTCGCGCCGCCACAGGGCCATGTCGCATCCGTACGGCACCCCGATCGTGGCGGGGCGCGAGCCGGTCTCCGCTTCGGCCGCGTCGCGCAGTGCCGTGACCAGCGGGTGGTCGGGCGAGATCGACGACGAACCGAACGCAGCACCGGTCCGTTCGATCCGCGGCGGGTGGGCGTCGAGCCACTGGTCGCCAGCGATCGCTGCTCGCAGCGTGCGCTCGAACCGGGTCTCGGCTTCCGGGATCGACTCGTCGATCGTGACCCCGACCCGCAGCTGGGCGGTGATCCGTTCCATGACGTTCGACGCCCAGACGCCACCGTGCACGACGCCGACCGTCGTCGGGTACGGCAGGCCCGTGGCCCTCATCGCCGGGTTGCGTTCGGCCTCGTTGATCTCGCGTTCGAGCCGCTCGAGCGCGGCGTGGACGGTGAGGAAGTGGTCGAGCGCCGACTCGCCCAGGAGCTTGGTCGCCGCGTGTGCGGAGCGCCCGTCGACCTCGATCGTGTAGGTCAGCGCACCGCCGTGGGCGATCACGACCTGTGGGCCGTCGGGGCCCGACGTGGGCTCGGCCACGATCACGAGGTCGCCTGTCCAACCCCGGCGGATCGCGGCGAGCGTGCCGCTGCCGCCGTCCTCCTCGCCGGGGACCGCGACGAAGCGCAGCTCTCCGGGGAAGTCGCGATCGCCGCTCGCGATCCTCGTGAACGCCTCGAGCGCGGCCACGATGCCGCCCTTCATGTCGGCGCTGCCCCGCCCGTACAGCAGGCCGCCGTCGAGATCGCCGGCGGGATCGCGCGTCCACTTCGATCGATCGCCGACCGGCACGACGTCGACGTGCCCGGTGAGCACGACCGTCGGGCCGGGACGGTTGCCGGCGACGCGCGCGGCCACGACCGGCACGTCGTCTCGCTCGACCTCGCGACCCGGGTACGCCGGGTCGCGCTCGAGCTCCGACATCGGGGTGACCCATCGGTCGACGTCGTCGGCGACCGGCCCCAGCCACGATGCGACCAGGTCGATCGCCGGGCCCTCCCGGCCGGTCTCCGACGATGCGGCGACCAGTTCGAGGGCCCGTTCGGCGAGGTGCTCGGTGAGGTGGTCACCCATGGGTCGTCGGTCGTCGGGGTCAGATCGCGGCGAGGGCCTGGTCGAGGTCGGCGATCAGATCGTCGGCGGACTCGATCCCCGCCGAGTAGCGCACGAGCCCTTCGGGGATGCCCAGCACCGCTCGCTCCTCGGGGGTGCACTCGACGTGGCTGGTCGTGGCCGGGGGCCCGACGGTCGTCTCGACCGCGCCCAGGTTCGCCGCGCGGTGGGCGATCCGCAGACCGGGGAGGAACCGCTTCACGGCGTCGAGGTCGCCGTCGAGCGCGAAGCTCAGCATGCCGCCCCAGCCGGACATCTGGCGCCGCGCGATCTGGTGTTGGGGATGGCTCGCCAGACCGGGGTAGTTCACGGACGTCACCTTCGGGTGTGCGTCGAGGAAGTCCGCGACCGCCATGGCGTTGCACGCCTGGCGCTCGACGCGGAGGTGGAGCGTCTTCATCCCCCGGAGCAGGAGATACGCGGCCATCGGGTGGAGGGTGGCGCCGTTGATCTCCCGGTAGCCGAAGACCTCCTCGACCAGATCGCGACGTCCGACGACGGCACCGCCGAGGGCATCGGCATGACCCCCGAGGAACTTGGTGGCGCTGTGGACGACGAGGTCGGCACCCAGGGCGAGCGGTCGCTGGTTGACCGGCGTGGCGAAGGTGTTGTCGACGACCGTCACGGCGCCGCGGTCGCGGCCGACGGCGAGCAGACGGGGGAGGTCGACGATCTTCAGCGTCGGATTGGTGGGTGTCTCGAGGTAGAGCAGGTCGCAGCCCCGATCGATCGCCTGCTCCACCGCGTCGGCATCGGTGGTGTCGACCAGCTCGACGTCCACCCCGATCCGCGGGAGGTACTTCGTGAACAGCAGGCTCGTTCCGCCGTAGGTGTCCTTCACCGAGACCACCCTCTGGCCCGGCTCGAGCAGGGCGTAGAGCGTGTTCGAGATCGCTGCCATGCCGGTGGCGGCGGAGGTGGCGGCCTCGCCGCCTTCGAGCGACCGCAGCTTCTCCTCGAACACGGCCACGGTCGGGTTCGTGTTGCGTCCGTAGATGTGGCCGGACGCCGCACCGGTCGCGACCGCGTACCACTCGTCGACGTCGTCGTACCCGAACCCGACGCTGTGCACGACCGGTACCTGCGTGGCCCGATCCAGGAGGTAGCGCTCCTCGCCGGCCCACACCGCGCGCGTCGCGATCGAATCCGGGCTCTCCGTGCCGACGTGCTCGTCGGGCGGGCCGTCGGTGGGCGCCTCCATGGCCGCCACCGTAGGGCATCGGTTCGACAGGGAGCCCGTTGCGAGGTCGAGCGGTCCTCACCGGCTGGGCCGCAGCACTCGCCGACCCTCGCCGGTGGGTGCGTCGAGAGCGTGTCGCTGCCGTACGGGCAACGGGTCGTCGGCGAGCACGGTCGTGCCCCGCCGCGAGCCGGCTCGGTGCTCCACACCCGGGCGTTGCGACCGTCAGGTTGTCGGGCGGTCG
>CBFCWS010000205.1:0-6310 GCA_965601765.1 uncultured Ilumatobacter sp.
AACAGCCGAGGACACTTTTTCGGCGCGGCCGCCGAAGCCATGCGGCGGATACTGGTTGAGCAGGCCCGGCGCAAGAATAGAATCCGCCACGGTGGGCAGCAGAAACGGGTGGACCTAGACGCTCTGGACGTGGACGTCGAACGGTCGGAGCGTGGTGAGCCCGATTGCGGCGATCTCGTCCCGGATGCGCTCCACGAGGTCGGTGTCGCTTGCCGTCCAGATCGCGTCGCCGAGATCGCACGGCACCTCGGCGCACAGCACGGTGACGTCGGACGGATCGGGCCCGTCGCGGTAGTTCTTGGGCTCGCTGATCCGGGTCGCCACCGACTCCGAGCCGGGGAGGTAGTGCGCGTCGTAGGGAGAGACGCGCTCGACCGGGAACGCGAGGTACACGCAGGCCATCGCGCGTCGCGGCGGTGATCGATCCGGGTGACCGAGGAGTCGGTCGAGTGCGTCCGGCGGGCCGGTCCAGAACACGCGGCCGGCATCGATCGACCGACCGTCGGCGAGATCGACGCGAGCCCCGTCCGGCGTCGGTGTGACGGCCGCCACGGGACATCCGAGGTCGATCGTCACGCCGAGCCGTTCGGCCTCCTCGGCGAGGCGTTCGACCAGTTGACCGTACCCGTGGGCCGGATACCGGAAGGTCGGGGGCGTCGGGCGGACCGTCCTGGCGGCACCGGCGAGCAGGGCCGGTCCTGACGTGCTCGCGATGCGCCGCCGCGCCAGCTCACCGGCCAGCTGGTCCGCGGTACGGCCCCAGAGCTTCTCGGCGTACGGCCCGTAGAACCAGTCGAGCATCGTGGGTCCGAGCCGGGCGCCGACGACGTCGGCGAAGGTGGCCGAGTCGTCGCGCGGGTCGATGCTCCTCGCCCGGCGCACCGGGCCGGCGGCGAGATCCCTCGCCGCGCCGAGGACGAAGCTCGCCGGGAGGCGGCGCGCCAGGTCGGCCGGGCGGGGCGGGAAGCGCAGCCAGGTCCCCGCCATCCGGAAGCGGCCGTTGCGGGGCCGCACCTGGAGGTCTGCGCCCAGCAGGCGCTGCAGGAGCGCCTCGACGGCCGGCGAGGCGGTCGCGTGGAGCCGATGGCTGCCGAGATCGGCTCGGATGCCGGCGACGGTGACGGAGCCGGCCATCCCACCGATCCGCGACGTGGCCTCGACGACGCGGACGGATCGCGACGGTCCTGCGGCCACGGCGGCGGTCAGGCCGGTCGGTCCGGCCCCGACGACGAGCAGGTCGACACTGGTCGTCATCGTGACGCCGTCACCTGGTCACCCGTCACCGGCGCACGGTCCGCTGTCGACCGGACGGCGCTGCGCATCCGGCCGACCACCCACCACATGCCCAGCACGGCGACGGCGGTCCACGCGATGAGGGCCCGGTCGCCGACCGGGTTGGTCGGCACGCCCGGTGCGAACAGCCACTCGACCGCGCGGTACGGGAACGCGGCGGTCTCGGCGAAGTCGACGATGATCGTCCTCCGGCCGGTGCTCGACTCGACGGCGAGCCAGATCCAGTTGCACGCACCGATCGCACCGAGCGCCACCGTCGGCCACGCGAGGCGCCGGAAGCGATCGACCAGGACCGCGACCGCGATGGCTGCGAGCGGGCTGATCACGACGAGCTGGCGCCCGGGCGACCACCAGCCGTGCATGGTGAACGCCACGAAGGTCGCCATGAGCCATCCGGTTGCCATCACGGCAGCGATCACCCGACGATGACGAACCCGGGCGATGAGCATCCAGGCGACTGCCGGGGGTACGAGGATCCACACCGGCGCCCACGGCACGAGCCCGTACCGGCGATCGACGAGCAGACCGATCAGTCGGCGGCTTCGTCCGGCGTAGTCGGGGTCGTTCCCCACGACCGCGAACTCGCCGGCGGTCGCGAAGTGGTCGCCGGCGGCGTACACGGTCCAGCCGCCGTACACCCGCTGGTGCACGATCAAGTACGCCGCTGACGACGCCACCCCGACCAGGCCGGTGGTGGCGAGCGCGAGCCAGCGCCGGCCGGCGACGAGCGGCCAGAGCACGATCGACGTCGCGACCGCCGCCACCGGGACGTACTTGACCGACAGCCACGCGAGCGCCGTCGCGGCGACGAGCACGCCGGCGACGTGGCGCGCCCGGAGGGGCCGCGCCGTCCCGGCCGCCACCAGGGCGACGAGCGCCGACGCCGCCGGCATCTCCGGGAAGACCTGGGTCGCGTACGCGGCCATCGGCGCGCCGACGGCGACGGCGCCGACCGCGACGGAAGCCGGCAGGGTGTCGGTCCCGAAGCGGCGGACGGCCACCCACAGCGTCGTCAGGGCGGTCAGCGCCGCGATCGCCACGAGCGTCGCGCGGGCCAGCACCCAACCCCCGGCCGACATCGGCAGGGCAAGCAGCGCAGGGAGGAGCGGGTCGTGCGGGCTCAGCTCCTGGCCGCCGTCGCCGAGCGGGATGGTCTGCTGGTCGAGCTGGATCTCGTGGAACGGGAGATGGTCCCTCGCGGCGATCTCGTCGCTGATGTCGAGATCGAGGTCGTGGGCGATGCTGAGTGCCGTGAGCAGGTACTGGGGCTCGTCGCTCGACACCTGGGCGCCGTAGGTCGAGCGCGCCCAGATCCCCGTGGCGCCGACGGCGGCAGCGAGGACGGCGATCACGGCGAGGGCGAGGCCCAACCGACCCGGGCCGTCGGTGGGCGCGCCGGCACGGTCGGCACCGGTCGCATCATGCGCGACGCCGGGAGGGTCGATGGCGATGTTTGGCATGCTTTACACCGGACGATAGTGTGCCGAATGTGCCGGCCGCATCACTCCCGCGACGCGTGCGCTCCCGGTCGCGCTCGACGGTACTGGTGGCGGCGCTGGTCACGGGCACCATGGCCGCTGCGGCGTGCTCGGGCGACGACGGCGAGACCGTCCGGGTGTACACCGGGCGCCACTACGACCTGGAGGCCGCGTTCACGCAGTTCTCCGAGGAGACGGGCATCAGCGTCGAGTTCCTCACCGGCAGCGACGCCGAGCTGCGCGAGCGGATCGCCGCCGAGGGCGAGGACACCGAGGCCGACGTGTACATGACGGTCGATGCCGGCAACCTCGCCACGGCGGTCGACCAGGACGTCTTCGCCGCGATCGACTCGCCGCTGCTCGACGACGCGGTCCCGAGCAACCTCCGCGACCCCGATGGTCACTGGTACGGGCTCTCGGTCAGGGCCCGCACGATCGTGTACCACCCCGACCGCATCGAGCCGAGCGAGGTGCCCACGACGTACGAGGAGCTCGCCGATCCCGCGTGGGACGGGCGGCTCTGCCTGCGCAACTCGTCGAACGTGTACACGCAGTCGCTCGTGGCCGGGCTGATCGCCGGCCGCGGGCTCGACGGTGCTCGCCCGATCGTGCAGGGGTGGGCCGACAACGCCGAGATGATGAGCAACGACGTGCTCGTGCTCGAGTCGATCGCCGCGGGTCAATGTGATGCGGGGATCACCAACCACTACTACCTCGCCCGGTTGATCGAAGAAGATCCCGACTTCCCGGTCGAGCTCGTCTGGGCCGATCAGGACGGTGCAGGCGTGCACGTCAACATCTCGGGCGCCGGCGTGACGCGATACGCCGACGACCCCGAGCTCGCACAACGCCTGATCGAGTGGCTCGCGACCGACGGTCAGAGCGCCTTCGTCGACGGCAACCACGAGTACCCGGTCAACCCCGAGGTCGAGCCGGAGCCGTTGATCGTCGAACGATTCGGTGCGAGCTTCGTCCAGGATCAGGTGAACGCGGCGGAGTTCGGTCGCCTCGCTCCGGACGCGATCGAACTCCTCGACGAGACCGGGTACCGGTGACGGCATCGGTCGCCCCGGCGCCGGCACCCGCCTCGTCACGAGCGGCGAGCCGGCGGGCCACCCGCAGCGGGCGGCGCATCGGATGGATCGCCGTCAGCGTCGTGGCGGCGGCGGCCGTGGTCGCCCCGGTGGTGTTCCTCGTCGTCAGCGTGCTCGATCCCCAGGTCGACCTGTGGCGCCAACAGTGGCAGACACGCCTCCCCGGGCAACTGCGCGACACGTTCCTGCTGCTCGGCGGCGTCGCAGCGTGCACGCTCGTGCTCGGTGCCGGGCTCGGCTGGCTCGTCACCGTCTACCGGTTTCCCGGTTCCCAGGTGCTCGCCTGGCTGCTGATCGCTCCGCTGGCGATGCCGAGCTACGTCCTCGGCTTCGTCACGCTGTCGGTCTTCGGCTTCACCGGTCCCATCCAGACGTGGTGGCGGGACGTCTTCGGCGACGGGGCGTGGTTCCCCGAGGTCCGGTCGGTCGGGGGCGCCGTCGTCGTGTTCTCGCTGGTGCTGTACCCCTACGTCTTCGTCATGACGCGGGCCGCGCTCCACGGGCGCGCGGGGGCGGCCTACGACGCCGCTCGCTCGCTGGGTGCCACCCCGAGCCGGGCGGCGCGACGCGTCGTCCTGCCGCTGATCCGCCCGGCGCTCGCAGCCGGCGTCGGGATCGTGATGATGGAGACGCTCACCGACTTCGCGACCGTCCAGTACTTCGACGTCGACACGGTCTCGGTCGGGGTGTTCCGGATCTGGCGCGGGCGGTTCGATCGCGATGCCGCGAGCGAGTTCGCCACCCTCGTGCTCGTCGTTGCGCTGCTCGTGATCGGCGTCGAGCGGCTGCTGCGTGGTCGCGCTCGCTACCACGATCCGTCGAGTGGCCGTCACCGCATCGAGCCGACCCGGTTGACCGGCGTGGGTGCCTGGGCAGCGACCCTCGGATGCCTCTCCGTCCTCCTCCTGGCCTTCGCAGCGCCGGTGCTGCGCCTGGCCACGTGGGCGATCGCCGAGGCCCGTGGCGACCGGGGGACGCCCCTGCTCGACCGCTTCGTCGAGTACCTGGGCAACTCGGTGCTGCTGGCCGCGACGACGGCCGGTATCTGCGTCGTGGTCGCGGTGCTGGTCACCAATGCGACCAGATTCGCGCCCGGCCGGGCGACGTCGTGGTCGGCGCGGCTGACCGCGGTCGGCTATGCGGTGCCCGGGCCGGTGGTCGCGATCGGCGTGGTCCTCGCCCTGGTGGCGCTCGACGACGTGCTCGGCGTGGTCGGCCTCGGGCTCCCCGGCATCGTCGCCACCGGTTCGATGGTCGGTCTGGTCTACGCCTACACGATCCGCTTCCTCGCACCCGGGCTCAACGCGGTCGAGTCGGGTCTCGCGCAGGTCGCCCCCGACGTGACGGCGTCGGCCCGTAGCCTGGGTGAACGTCCGTTCGGCGTGCTGCGCCGGGTGCACGTCCCGATGATGCGGTCGAGCATGCTCACCGCAGCGGTCCTCGTGGCCGTCGACGCCCTGAAAGAACTGCCGATCGTGCTCCTGCTCCGACCCCTTGGATTCGACACCCTGTCCGTGTGGACCTTCGGGCTGGCCACGGAGTCCCGCTACGAACAGGCGGCCCTGCCGGCCCTGACGATCATCGCCGTCGCGCTCGTACCGGTCGCCATCCTGTCGCGGCGGCTGTCGGCACCGGCCGGGGGTCGGTCGTGAGCGCTCCGGCCGGACGTGCCCTCCGACTCGACGGGGTCAGCCGGTCGTTCGGCGACGTCCGTGCCGTGCACGACGTCTCGTTCGAGCTCGCCGACGACGAGACGATCGCGCTCGTGGGGCCGAGCGGGTGCGGCAAGTCCACGCTGCTGCGCGTGATCGCCGGCCTCGTCCCCGCCGACGCGGGTCGGATCGAGCTCGGCGGGCAGGTCGTCGACGACGTCGGGCTGCATGCCCCACCCGAGGATCGCCACGTCGGCTTCGTGTTCCAGGAGCACACGCTGTTCCCGCACCTCACGGTCGCGGACAATGTCGGCTTCGGTCTCGGTCGGCGGCCCGAGCGTGCCCGCGTCGACGCGATGCTCGAACTGGTCGAGCTGGCCGGCTTCGGTCACCGCTACCCGCACGAGCTGTCGGGCGGGGAGCGCCAACGCGTCGCGCTCGCCCGGGCGCTCGCACCGTCGCCGTCGCTGGTGCTCCTCGACGAACCGTTCGCGAGCCTCGATCCGAGGCTCCGCCAGCAGCTCCGCGACGGCGTCGTGAACGCACTCCACGCGACCGGCACGCCGGCGCTGTTCGTCACCCACGACCAGCCCGAAGCGCTCGCCGTCGGCGACCGCGTCGTGGTGATGCGCAACGGGTCGATCATGCAGGACGCCGACCCTGCAACGGTGTTCCATCAGCCGAGCTGTCGGTTCGTCGGCGCGTTCATGGGCGACGCCTCGTTCCTGCCGATCGAGTCCGTCGACGGCCGGCCGTCGACGACCCTCGGTCCCCGCGACGACCGAGCGGCCGC
>CBFCWS010000206.1:0-6293 GCA_965601765.1 uncultured Ilumatobacter sp.
AGCTTTAGTGATACGGGGTCGTTTCAGCTTTCCGGTGCGGTGGCGTGGACGGCGCCGGCCGTGCTGGGCCAGACGGCTTCGGCCGCCGACGGCACGTGCACTCCCAAGTGCATTCCGGCCGGGACCCCCCGGTTCACGGCCAGGGCGCGCGGAGTCTGCAACAACCGCACCTACACGGTGACCGTGATCCCGGTGCTCGTCCCCGGCTCGGTGGGGTGCCCGTGCGGTGGCACGCCCGTCGTCGGCAGTTCGGCGCTGGTCGACACGTTCCGAGCCGGGTTCCGCGGGACCGCCGACATCACCGGCACCGTGAGCATCACCTGCTCCGACAACGCCGGCGACACGTGTGAGGTCACCTGCACCCTGACCGTCACCGTCAGCATCACCGGCAACCCGGGCAACGACTGCGCACGGAACAACGTCACCGTCTTGGGCGTCGCACCGAGCTGCTGAGCGGCGCGGCACGTCGACCCAAGGGTCGTGGACACCCCCGAACTCCGGGGTCGACGGCGAAACCACTGGAAGACATCGCGGCGGTGCGGGACAATGGTCCGGTGGCAAGCCTGCGGGGACGGCTCAGGGGACGGTCGGCGCGCCGGAGTTCGACGCCGTCGAACATCACGTATCCGCACTTCGTCGTCGCCGCGTGGCGGACGGTTCGGAACACCTTCGGGTACGTCGTCAGCCGGCGACGGCACCTCTCGCTGGAGGGACGCTCGCACGGCTCCGAGTACCGCAACTGGTCGGGTGACCGCCGCCACACGGCCGACGTCCGGTTCCCGACGAGCGTCGCCGAGGTCCAGGAGATCGTCCGCGCGTCGCCCTCGGTCCGGGTCGTCGGAGCGGGGCACTCCTTCAACGACGGGCTGAAGACCGACGGGGTCACGCTGTCGCTCGATCGTCTCGCCGGCGTCGTCGACATCGACCACGACCGCAAGCAAGTCACCGTCCGGGGCGGCACGCGGCTGCGTGACCTCACCCCTGAGCTGCTCGACGAGGGCCTGGCCTTCCAGACCCTGGCGTCGCACGACGCCCAGAGCGTCGCCGGCGTGCTCGCGACCGACGTCCACGGGACCGGCCGCGGACCCGCCCACCCGAGCGATGCCGTCGTCGCCCTCGACCTCGTCGACGGCACGGGTGTGCTGCACGAGGACCTCGCGCCCGACGACGACCGGTTCAAGGCGGCCGTGGGCGGGATCGGAGCGGTCGGCGTGATCACCAAGGTCACGTTCCAGGTCGGGGACGCGTTCAACCTTCGCCAGGACACCGAGGTCCGATCGCTGGATTGGGTGGAAGCGCACCTCGACGAGCTGTTCGAACGGCACGAGCACGTCAGCCTCTACGCGTACCCGTACACCGATCACGTCCACGTCCACTCCTGGACCCGGACCGACGACCGGCGCTCACGACTGGGAGCGTTCCGCGAATCCCTCAACGAGGCCAAGGCGGCGGTCGCCGCTGCGACCTTCGGCGACGCGATGTCGCACTGGGGTCTGCTCCCCAAGACGGCGTCCGCCACGGTCCGATTGCAGCGCGCGACCCGTCTCGTCCTGCACTCGCACGAGGCCTTCAGCCGCAGCCAGTACCACCTCCACCAGGAGCTCGAGGTCGCCGTACCGCGCAGCCGGGTGTGGACCGATCTGCACGAGCTGATCGAGATGTACGAACGGCGCGCGGACGCGCAGCGCCTGCCGTTCCTGCTGGTCGAGGTCCGCTTCTCGCCGGGCCCGCACGAGACCTCGCTGCTCGGCCCGGGGGTCGGACGCGACACGGCGTGGCTGTGCCTGTGCCTCAACCAGTCCGGCGCGGTCGGCGACTACTTCGCCGACGTCGAGGAGTGGGTCCGCGCCCACGATGCGCAGGTCCACCTCGGGAAGTGGTGCGAGGGGCTCGACGCCACCGACCTCGCTCGGATGCACGGCGAACGCTTCGACCGGTTCGCAGCCGTGCGCCGGCAGCTCGACCCGGACGGCACCTTCGCCAACCGCTACGTCGATCGCCTGCTCTCCCCCACGGGCTGACCGGCCGGCCACGACCCGGGCACGATCGACGGTCGAGCCCCGTCAGCGTGCGAATCGGTCGATCCGCCAGCGGCGCGACCCCTGCCAGTCGGCCCACCCCTCGGCCGGATCGCCCGGCGGGGCGATCGCCGTCGTGCGGTCGAACGCTGGCGGCCGTCCGTCGGCGGGCACGAACATGTACTTCGCTCCCCGGCGCTGACCGTGGGAGCTCACGGCCAGCCCGTGCAGCGTCAGAGGCTGCTCGAACACGAACGCACCGAGCTCGACCCAGTCGACCCCGTCGATCGAGCCGAAGCCCTCGAACCGTCGCCCGCCCTGGGCCACGTCCAATCGCACGTGGACCAGGCTGTCCTGGGCGAAGCGCGATCCGAACCGCCACGTCGGGCCGATGTGGCGCACGAGCGCAGTCGTCGAGCGACCCGGATCGGCTCGGAACTGCACGCGCAACCCGTGCTCGGTTCCGGGGCGGAACACGCCGAAGTAGCGCGCTCCGGGGTCGGTGGACTCCCGCGCCATCAGCCCGCCCTTGGTCCACGGCTCGGTGTGCGAGCCGGGGCCGTGGACCGCGAAGACGTACGAACCGTCGACGTCGCTCGCACCGCAGGCGCGGTGCTGGAAGTAGCAGCTGTCCTCGCGTTCCCAGATGTCGCCCGACCTCGCCCAGATCGCCCCGACCGTGCCCTGCTCGGCCCGCCGCGGCGTCGCCCCGTCGAGCGCTCGGAACGGGAAGCCGGACCCCTGCGTGGTCGACGACCACGGGTCGGTGCGCGCGTTCACCATGTCGGTCGCGATGTGATGGCAGCGTGCCGCTTCCGCCTCCTCCCATGCGACCCGGTCGTCGATGTAGTAGGCCCGCGACACGAATCCCTGCCGGCCGACCTCGGCGGCCAGGCCGACGTGGTCGCGCGACATGTTGTACACGACGACGTCGTCCCGACGGCCGATGTCGTCGACCGAGGCGGCGTACCCCGACAGGAACGCGGCGCGGTCGGTCGCCGACTCGCGCGCGCTGACGTAGTTCGAGAGCTGGTGCGCGCTTCCGGTGAGCACGACGACGAACCGGCCGCGCAGCTCCCGCAGTGTCGGCCACCCGACGCGCTGCACGACGTCGCGCAGGCTCGCGGCACCCGGGTCGCGAGCCATGAGGTCGCGCGGCCTGAAGAGGTGCTCGCCCAGATGGTGTTCGAGGACGGCGTCGAAGCGCGCCCGTGAGTGCGCGCTGGTGACCCTGGCCGGGAAGCCGTCCTTGATGTCGAGGAACAGGGTGATCACCTCGTGCTCGGGGAGCGACCGGTGGGCGCTCGCGCACACCCGGAGGAAGTCGTCCAGCGTGTGCGCCGAGGAGTCCATGTCGAACGTGTGGTGGAACACGAACCACTCGTCGAGGTCGCCGCCGGTCGAGGCGTCGTCGAGCGGGTGGGAGGTGTGGAGGTCGGCCTCGAGCGACCGCACGCGCCAATAGACGACCTGGTCGGCGATCCCCTCGATGCGTTGGAAGGTGTTGTGGACCGACTTCTGCCGGACGTCGTCGTATCGAAGGTCGTCGTACGCCATGGCTCCCCCTCGGCCTCCATGCTCGCAAGTCGCGCCCCCGAAGTCCATGCCCCCTTCCATCCCACGTTCGGCGATCCGCGCCCCGGACGCCTCGCCGAGACGGGCGACGCCTGGCCGGCCGCAGCTCGGCGATCCGGCACCGCCACCCGGGTGCTCCGGCTACTGCCGCGCGTCGAGGCCGAGGTCGGCGAGCATCACGCGGCTCGCGTTCCGTCCGGCCGCGCCCATGATCCCGCCGCCCGGGTGGGTGCTCGCTCCCGTGAGGTACAGGCCCGGCACGGGCGCTCGATAGCGATGCGCGCCGAGCGCCGGGCGCAGGAAGAACATCTGGTCGGACGACATCTCCAGGTGCATCACGTTGCCCCGGAGGAGGCCGAGCTCGCGCTCGAGGTAGAGCGGCGTCTCGACCAGCCGGCCGAGCTCGGCATCGCGGACGTTGGGGGCATACGCGGCGAGCGTGTCGAGCATGCGATCGGCCTCGCGATCGCCGATGTCGTCCCAGCTCTCGCCGTTCGCCAGCTCGTAGGGGTAGTACTGACCCCACAGGAACAGCGTGTGCTTGCCGGGCGGCGCGAGCGTCGGGTCGGCTTTGGAGAACGTCATCGCGATGAGGGCCGGGTCGGCCGACGGCCGACCCTCGCGGAAGTCGTCGTACGCGGCGTTCAGGTAGTCCATGTCGGGGCAGACGAACTGCAGGGCGAGGTGATGGTCGCCACCCGTCGTCGCGTCGGGGGTCGGGAGCGCCGTGTAGTCGGGGAGCTCGTCCATGGCGAACCGGACCACCATGCCGAAGCCGTTGCCGATGCGCCGCCGCTTCACACCGCGTGCGAAGCGGACCGGTGCGTGGTCACCGAGCAGGTCGAGCGTCGTGCGGACGTGGGCGCCCGAGACGACGTGTCGCGACGTCACGATCGTGCCGTCGTCGCACTCGACGCCCGCTGCCCGGCCCCGTTCGACGAGGATCCGGCGAACCGGGGCATCGGTCGTCACCGTCCCGCCGTACGCCTCGATCACGCGGGCGAGCGCCTGGGTGAGCATCCCCGATCCACCCCGCGGGCGCTTCATGCCGCTGCGGTGGTACAGCGGGTGCCAGATCGCGAGCGGGCCCGACAGACGCTCCGTCGGCGGCGGACCGGACTGGGCCGCCATCCACCCGACGACGGCCTGCACCCGGGGGTCGGTGAAGCTGCGGCGGACGACGGAGTCGTAGCCCACGAAGGCGTTCCGCGTCGTCTCCAGGAAGCTGTCGCTGCGCCGCCACGAGTCCGCGACGAGCGACTTCGCCACCCGGCGGACCGTCGGCGGGTGGAGGAACGCGTCGATGAAGGTCTCCGCGACGGGCTCCCACTTGCGGACGAACGCGCGATACGCGTGGGCGTCGCGCTCGGACACCGCGGCGATGCTCTCGCAGGTGCGATCGAGGTCGCGCCAGATCGTGATGTGCGACCCGTCGGGGAAGGGTGCGAAGAACAGCGGGTCGAGGTCGATGTACTCGAGGCCGTGACGCTCCAGCTCGAGCTCCTCGACGATCGGCGTGTGGTTGATGAGGATGTGCGCCGACCCACCGAGGTCGAACTTGAAGCCCGGCACGTGCTCCTCGGTCACCACCGCTCCCCCGACGATCGGGCGGCGCTCGAGCACGTGCACGCGGAGTCCGGCCCGTGCCAGGTAGGCGGCGCACACGAGTGCGTTGTGCCCGGCGCCGACCACGGCGACGTCGCACTCGGCCATCACCCGGCCTCCTGCGGACTGGGCGCAGCCGCCGTGCCCGCCGCCGGCGGGGCCGCCTGGCGCGGCCACCCGACGACGCGCCGGAACGACAGCCCGCGTGGGGGTCGACCGACCAGCAGGCGGGCCCGATCGGGCCACGTGAGCTCGAGCCGGTAGAAGCGCTCGATCAGCGGCGTACCGAGCCGGTAGAACCGCTCGAACACGTGGTGGCGATCGCCGGGCTCGTAGGCGGTGAAGGCCAGACGGTTCAAGAGCTCGGCGTAGCGGTACTGACGTCGGTGGCGCCGCACGAACTCGCCCCACCCGTCGAGCGGCGCGTCGATCGCGACGCCGGCCAGGTGGCTCGCGACCCGGGCCGCGACCGGGAACGAGAAGCCCGTCGCCGGATGCAGGAACCCTCCGGCGTAGCCGCCCCGGATCGGCATCCGGATCGACCAGTCACGACGCGCCGACCACGGCATGGGGAGCACGCCGGACTCGGTCCGCACCACCTCGGCGACGTCGAACCCCTGCGCCTCCGCGTACGCGAGCACACGGGCGCGTGTGGCGTCCCGGTCGATCGACGGCGTGTCGGAGAAGCAGGTGTCCTCCACGAGGATCCGGTCGGGTGCGAAGGGGAGCACGTACATGAACCGGAAGCCGTCGATCTGCGGGACGCTTGCGTCCATGAGGAGCGGCCGGGTGTCGGGCGACGGTGTGGCGAGGCGCAGCTCCAGGCCGAGGAACTTCTGGTAACCGGTGCCTCGATCCGGCGGCGGTCCGGTCAGCCCCGTGCCGTCGACGACGACACGACCCTGCAGCCGGCGCCCGTCGGCGAGCGCGACGTGGTCGGCGCCGACCGCGGCGATGTCGGCGTCGAGCAGGAGCTCACCGCCCGGGGCCTCCGTCAGCCGCCGACGCACGAGGGCGTCGAGCTCGTGGGAGAGGATCGTCCGGTAGGCGCTCGGGACGGTGCGCCGGAAGGAGGGGAACACCACGTCGTACTCG
>CBFCWS010000207.1:0-6288 GCA_965601765.1 uncultured Ilumatobacter sp.
CGAGGCGGGCCGTCTCGGGTCGAATCCCGAGGCTCGGAAGCCGCGCGGATTCGGGTGCGGTCGATCAGTCCTCGTGCTCAGGCCGGTCGCCGATCCCGATTGCGGGGTACGGGGCCCGGGTTCAGTCGGCGGTGGCGCGCTCGATACCCCGCTCGACGGCGTCGATCAGGTACGGGCGCAGCTCGCTGGACGAGATGATGCGGTGCACCGAGCCGACCCGCTGAGCGCGGCGGATGTCGTGGCGACCGTCGAACTCGTCGGCGACCTCTCCCATCTTCTCGGCGTGCAACACCTCGCGGGTGCGCGCGAGCTCGGCCAGCAGCGCGGCATGCTCCTGGCCCCGGGCAGAGCCGATCGCCGCCTGCAGCTCGGTGACGCGCGGGTCGGCGTCGACGCGCTTCTGCACGTCGCGCGCGAACACCACCGCAGCCGCCGGCGCGCCGCCGATCACGGAGGCCTTCGAGCCCTCGACCGCGGCCACCTCGTAGTTGTCGTTGAGCGTTCCCGAGAACACCACGAACGCCCCGCCGTGATAGCGCGACACGACGCAGAACACGATCGGTCCGTCGAAGTTGACGATCGCCCGGCCGATCTCGGCGCCGAACTCGAGTTGCCGCTTGCGCATCGACTCCGGTGACCCGTCGAAGCCGGAGAGGTTGGCCAGCACGACGAGGGGCCGGTTGCCGCTGGCGGCGTTGATCGCCCGGGCCGTCTTGCGCGAACCCTCCGGGAACAGGGTGCCCGACGTCCAGTGCTCGGGTCCGTCGGCGGGGACCACCCCGAGCCGCGGCACGTTCTGCGACTCGAAGCCGATCAACGTCACCGGCCGTCCGCCGAGGAACGCGTCCCAGGGGATGACGATCTCGGCGTCTTGCTGGCCGTACCAGCGCTCCATGATCGGATGGTCGCGATCGACGACCGCCGTCATGACCTTGCGCATGTCGAACGGTTGCTTGCGGCCGGGGTTGGTCGCCTCCTCGAACACTTCTCCGACGGTGGCGAACTGGCCGCCGTGCGGCTCGCCTCGGATGTCGCGGTCGACGGGATCGCTGGTGGGCGCGAGCCGGCCGAACCGCTCGCCGGGCTCGACGTAGGTGTACTCGTAGTGCTGCAGCAGCTTGCGGCACGCGTCGGTGAGGTCGCGGGCGAAGTACTGGGCCTGTCCGTTGGGACCCATGATTCGCTCGTACCCGCCGATGCCGAAGTTGTCCTCGGCGGACACACCGCCCGAGAAGTCGAGCGCGTCCTTGCCGGTGAGCACCATCGCGCTCTCGGGGATCATGACGAGGATGCCCTTGGTGTGCATCAGCATCGTCGCCTCGGCGTTCCAGTACGGCTGGGCACCGACGTTGGTGCCGGTCACCACGATGTGCACGACCCCGCCGGATTGGGTGTATTCGATGATCCGCCGGAGTACGCGGCCGATCCAGTCCATGTTCTCGGTGCCGCTGTCCATCGCGATCCGGGCGCCCGACGACACTGCGAACCACTCGAGCGGAACGCCCATCTCCTCCGCCAGGTCGAACGCCGCGCTGATCCGGCTGCACTCGGCTTCGGCGAGGTTGCCCATGCCGCGGCTGGGGTCGCCGGCGACGAGCACCCGCCTCATGCCGTCCGGGTAGCGCCCGGTGACGTTGCTGACCACGCCGACCACGATGTTCGACGTGTTCTCGCCGATCGGGCGCCCGACGGGCACGAGTCGCCTGCCCTCGCGATCGGACTCGTCGTCGAAGTCGTACTCGACGAACCGGCCCGCCGGGATGCCGCTCGCGGACTGCTCGGGTGCGAGCGTGCGGATCAGGTCGTGGGGGTGGGTGAGGCCGCGCTGGCGGAGCCGGACCAGGTTCTGCTCGTGGGGCTGGAGCGGGCGGATCGGGTCGGTCGACGGCGGTCGGACCGCGACCTGGCCGGCAGCTCCGCTCGGGTTGGTGATCTCGAGCATCACCCGATTGGTGTCGGTGCCTTCCTCACCGAGGTGAGCGAGCATCTCGACCTTCTGAATGCCGAGGCCATCGAAGTCGGGCGTCAGGCGGTCGACCAGGTGGGCGATCTCGTCGACCGAGAGGTTGAACGGAGGCCACACGTACAGGACGATGCGATTCGACAGCAGCCGCCGTGTATCCGGGCGCTGGGCCTGGAACCGGCGGAACGTGCCGAGGATCTCGTGGATCACCCGTTCGGCCTCGGGCAGGCGGATCGGTCGACCCTCCTCGTCGCGGATCGGTGTGAGGTCCCGCACCTCGGCCAGCCCGAACAGGCGCTCGTCGCGGCGGTTGTCGCGGGCGTGGCCGTGGAACACGTAGACGCCCTCCGAGCTCGGCAGGCGGCGTACGTCGAACTCGCTGAGCCGCCACAGCTCGAGGCGCTTGCCCATCATCGGATGGAGGTCGCGTGACGTGGTCTCTTCGAAGTAGCCACCGTCGCCGTCGGGGCGGAAGGTGTAGTGCAGCACCCCGGCCATGCCGATCCCGAGGTCGGCCTGCGACACGGCGACGACGATGCGGCGCAGGGCCAGGTCGCCGAGCACGGTGCCGAGCATCGCCATCAGCTCGTCGAGCAGGGCTTCGGGGTCGGGTACCGGCGTGGACTGCCAGGCGTAGAGGTCGACGACGACGTCGTGGTCGGGGTCGGTCGCCTCGATCGTGGGGCGGAGGGCGTGAGCGGCGGCCTCGAGTTGGGAGGTGTCGCAGTGGGTGGCGACGAGGTGGATGTGCGTGTCCTCGTGGTCGTACTCGGCGGTGACGAAGGGGAGGTCGTCTGCCGATCCGGTGTGCAGCCGATCGAGATCGCGGATCCGGTAGTAGCGGCGGGCGAGCACCTCGAGCATCGCCCCCTGGAGCGCGGGTGATGCGTCTTGGAACCGCAACGAGAGCAGGGTCTTGAGTGGCTGCGGGCAGTGGAGCAGGGCCTCGATGCGGAGCGCTCGCTCTTCCTCGCTCGGGGCGGCGTCGAGCGCCTCCAGGTCGGCGCGCGCAGTCTCGAGCACGCGGTTGCGTGCGTTGGCGAGGAACGGCTCGTCGAAGACGCGGTACCGGAGCTCCTGAGCGAGATCGTGCACCGCCGAATGGCGGCCGCGGGTCGCCTCGATCACCCGGTCGAGCAGATCGCGGAGTGCGTCGTCGGGGGATTCGTCGGTGTCGGCGAGGCGGTCCTGGAGGATCTCGAGGACCGCTCCGATGTGTTGCGCCATCCGGTGCTGGGAGAGCACGATGCGGTGCAGCGCCATGTCGAGATCGGACGACGGTTCGAGGTCGGTGATGCCGAAGTGGGCGAGCGTGCGCTCGAGTTGCTCCACGAACCAGTCGGGCAGATCGGCCGCCTTGCGCTCGGTGTGCAGGAGGTAGTCGAACAGATACTCCTCCGAGGCGCGCCGAGTGATCGTCTCTTCCTCGTCGAACCCGATCGGATCACGGCGGAACAGCGAGACGATGTCGACGAAGATGCCGAGCAGCTCCTCCTGCATGTGCTCGCGCTCGGTCGGCACGAGCACGTCGGCGCATGGGTCGGCGCCGGGGTTGGCCATGGTCGTCAGCAAGCTGGGATCGACGTCGAACCCCAGCAGCGCTTGTCGCACGGCATCGAGATGGTGGCGGCAATCGCCGTGGGCGAACTGCCCGAGGGCGCGGATGGCCTCGACATCGACGCGCCGACCGCCGCTCGCAGTCGTCTCCTCGGTCGGTCGGATGACCATGAGAGGGGCGCCCGCCTGCACCTGGGAGTTCTCCGGGACGAGCGCCTCGACGACGCGGCCGGCGAACTCGGCCTGGATCACCATCTCCATCTTCATGGCCTCGATGACAGCGAGCCGATCGCCGGGCTCGACGTCGTCGCCGGGCTCGACGTCGATCGACACGACCACCGCCGGCGACGGCGCCCGGATCGTGCCGCCGTCGTCGTGGCTGATGCGGTGTGGGTGGCCGTCGACCTCGATCAGGTAGGAAGTGCCTTGCTGCGAGGCCAGCACCCGGTACGAGCGGTCGCGGATCGTGAGGCGGGAACCTCCGTGGCCGAGGCCGTGCCGCCGGACGGTGACCCCGATGTCGTCGAGCACGACGCGGTAGGCGTCGGGAGCGAGGCGCAGCACCTCGGCGCGGTACGACTCGCCCTGGTACCGCAGGTCGACCGCCCGGCCGATCTCGGTGTTCACCTCGGGTCGACCGCGTGCCGCGGCGGCGCGGAACTGGCCACGCTCGATCGACATCTGGGTGCGGTGGCCCTCGATCGCCGCTGCGACGATCGCAACGTCGGCGTGCCGGGGGCGCGGTGAGGTGCCCGCAGCGGTCATGCGGTCGACCCAGCCGACGTCGGCGGTGGCGTCGATCACCTCGGGCATACCGAGCAGTCCGTGCAGGAACGCCTTGTTGCTCGTTCCACCGTCGATCACGATCGCCGTGCCGGCGAGCGCGCGCCGCAACCGGGCCAGCGCCTCGTCGCGATCACGACCGACAGCGAGCACCTTGGCGATCATCGAGTCGAACTCGGCGGCGATCGTGTCGCCCTGCTCGACGCCGGTGTCGACCCGGATCCCCGGTCCGCCGGGGAGCCGGAGCAGCTCGATCCGGCCGGGCGCCGGAGCGAAGCCGGCGTCGGGATCCTCGGCGTTGACGCGCGCTTCGATCGCATGAGCCACCGTCGGCGGCGGCTCGGGGTGCGGGAGCACGCCGCCCCCGGCGACGTGGAGCTGGAGCTTCACCATGTCGACACCGGTGGTCAACTCGGTCACCGGGTGCTCGACCTGGAGTCGGGCGTTGACCTCCATGAACCAGAACCCGCCCGAGGCCGGGTCGAACAGGAACTCGACGGTGCCGGCGTTCACGTAGCCGGCGGCCGCTCCGAGGCGGGCCGCTGCCGCCCTGACCTCGGCGTCTTGTTCGACGGTGAGCGAGGGCGACGGGGCCTCTTCGAAGAGCTTCTGGTTGCGGCGCTGCACGCTGCAGTCGCGCACGCCGACCGACCAGACGGTGCCGGCCGAGTCGCCGATGATCTGGACCTCGATGTGCTTGGCCTGGGGCACGAGCGTCTCGAGGAACACTGCGCCGTTGCCGAAAGCGTTGAGGGCCTCGGAGCGGGCGGAGTTGAACGCCTCGTCGAGTTCGCTGACCGAGCTGACTCGCCGGATGCCGCGTCCGCCGCCGCCGGCGGTGGCCTTGATCATCAGCGGGAAGCCGAGACGTTCGGCGTGGACGCGGGCGTCATCCAGGGTGTCGACGGCGCCCCCGCTCCAGTCGGCCACCGGCACGTCGGCGGCCTCTGCGACCAGCTTCGACGAGATCTTGTCGCCGAGCCGCTTCATGACGTCGGACGAGGGGCCGACGAACGTCACCCCGAGCCGGTCGCACAGATCGACGAACTCGTACCGCTCGGCGACGAAGCCCCATCCGACCCACGCCGCATCGGCGCCGGTGTCGACCAGGGCGCGCTCGAGCCGCTCCAGGTCGAGGTAGCTCACCTGCCGGTTGCCCTGCTCGTCGACGAAGGTCGCCGGGCCGAGGTCATAGGTCTCGTCGGCGCGGCGCACGAACATCGCGTCGCGGTCGGAGTCGGTGAACAGCGCGATCGTGCGAATCGCGGTTCCGTGCTCGGCGTTGTACTCCTCCACGGCATTGATCAACCGCATCGCGGGCTCGCCACGGTTGATGATCGCGATTCGTCCTACCATCCGTTCATCGTAGATGCCGCCCATCGCCTGCTCACAGAGCGATGTCGTCGTGAGGTCGGACGATGGCGTGGGTCTCACCATCGGGGACTTCACTCCGTGTCGGTACGACTCGCCCCAAGCGCGGGCACGAGATCCCTCGTCCACTGCGAGCAGGTCCACCACCGGCTCACGCTGCCCAACACCGGGTCTCACGCATCAGGGTCACCTCCGACACGCGGGCCGGCACCGCGACGGGCCACGGCGGATCGGTGTCGCGGTCAGCCGTCGTGACGTGCACGTCCTCGTCGAGCCCTGAGATCCGAGACGCCACCCGCAATCCCAGCAAGGTCGTGTCGCGCATCTAGGTCACCTTCTGGATGGCCATCGCAGTGGTGCTGGTGTCGTACGTCAACGGCACGATCACCGCGACGCTGACGGTCAGCGAGATCCGCAGCAACGTCACCGAACCATCGGACCTGCCGGGTGTGCGCGTCACCACCGTCGAGAACACCCAGGCCGCCGGAGCGATGCGTTCGTCTTCGACTCTTCGGTGCTGAAGTGGGAACGATCCCAACGCCCTGGATCCGGGCTGGAGGTCAACGGCGAGATCTTCGACCCCGTTCCCTACGGCATCGCCCTGCAGCCCGCCT
>CBFCWS010000208.1:0-6282 GCA_965601765.1 uncultured Ilumatobacter sp.
GAGTGCCCTCGTCCCCGTGGAACGAGTGGTGGCCGACGAGTCCCGTCTCGTAGGGCGTGACGCGATCGATCGCACCGCTGCCGTGGAACAACCCGGCGACGGCGTGGGGCTCGCTGTTGCGATCGATCGTGCCGCCGGCGCGCTCGAGCTCGTCGAAGGTCGGTTCGGGTGGGAGCAGCACGATGATCCCGGCCGGGCTGAGGATGCCGCGCTGATCGGGCCGGTCGGGGTGCACGTCGACGACCGGCGGAGCGAGACCGGCGCCGGCACGGGCCTCGGCGACGGCGGCGACGACCGTCGGGAAGCCGCCCGAGTGGTCGGCGTGCCAGTGCGAGAGGAAGACGGTCTCGATCGTCGCGAGGTCGATGCCGAGCCGCTCGGCGTTGTCGAGCCATGCGTCCCCGTAGGGTCCCACGTCGAACAGCATCGTGCGGGTCTCGTCGCCCCGCCGGCCCGTGAGCAGGACCGAGAGGCCGTGACAGGCGACGCAGAGGTGGTCGAACACGGCGTGGCCGGGATGGCCGTCGTGGTGCCGGCTCGGCGGGATCCGGGCGACCAGCGAGACCACCTCGGGCTGCTGGGGCAAACCGGCGTCGACGCTCGAGAGCGTGTCGGTCTCGTTGTCCATCACCACGACCAGCTCGAGCGCATCGAGGGCCGGCACCTTGATCGTTCCCATGGCGCCATCCTCGCACGCGCTCGCGAGGGCGAGGATCGGATCACCGCGAGCGCACCGGGGACGCCCGGCGGTACCGTTCCGTCGATGGCGTTGCCCTACTACGCGACCGAACACCTCATGCGCGACGGCCAGCAGCTGCTCGATGCCGCCCAGCGCACCGGGCTCGACGCACCGGTCGAGTCGTGCCCGGGCTGGACCATGCGCGACCTCGTGTGGCACATGGGTGAGGTGTGGACGTTCTGGGGCCGCATCGTCGAGGAGCGGCTGACCGACGACGAGCAGGTCCGGTCCGGCCCGCGGCGTGGGCAGCCGCGCGACGACGTCCTCGTCGACTGGGTCGCGGCGGCCCACAATCGCGTCTACTCGGTGCTGAACACGGCGCCGGTCGATCTCGCCTACTGGACGTGGACCGGTGCGAACCAGGACCTCTGGTGGGTGCGGCGCCGCATGGCCCAGGAGACCGCCGTGCACCGTTGGGACGCCGAACGCACGGTCGGCGACGTGTACGAGATCCCGATCGCCGTGGCCGCGGACGGGATCGACGAGTTCCTCGAATGGCACGCGCCGCGCGGCCGCTCGACGTCGATCGGCGGGACGGTGCACATCCACTGCACCGACACCGACCGGGAGGTCTCGACGGGCAGCGACGACATCGGCGCCGTCGGCGGGGAGTGGATGATCCATCGTCTCGACCAGGACGGCATCGACGTCGAGCGCGCCCACCAGAAGGGCGACGTGGCGATCCGCGGGCGGGCTCGCGACGTGCTGTTGTGGTTGTGGGGTCGCGATGCGGGCCCCGTCGAGTTCCTCGGCGACGAGTCGATCGCGCAGCGGCTCGTCGCGGGCGCACCGACCTGACCCGAGACCGACCGGAGACCGACCGGGGACCGACTCCGGTCGGATCCGGACCGTGCGATCGGAGCCCGAGCGTCGGGCGACGGCGCTCGAGTGGCATCATCGCCGGATGCGCGACCTCGGCGACCTGATCCGCGAGTACGACCGGGCGTTGGCCTACACCGACGCGCTGGTCGCCGACCTCACGCCCGACGAGGTCTGCTGGCGGCCGAACGACGACTCGAGCGCGATCGGGTGGCACCTCGGCCACCAGGCGGCCGTCGCCCACTTCATGATCCGCAACCTCACCGCCGCCGAGCCGAGCCCCGACCCCGATCTCGAGGCGGTGATGGACAGCGCCACGCCCGAGCGTCAGCGTGGCGAGCTGCCACCGCTCGAGCGGATCGTCGCCTATCGGGCGGCGGTGGCCGAACGGGTGCGCGTCCGGATCGCCGCGATCGCCGACGGCGAGGTCGGTGCGCCGGCGCAGCTCGCGATCGTCGGCGCGAACGTCCTTCGGGCGATCGTCGATCACGAGTACCAGCACGACCAGTGGATCGGCGAGGTGCGCTCGCGCGACCTCGGGCGAGCGCTCCCGGACCGACCGTCGTCACCGGCGATCGTCGAGGTCGACGGCTACCTGGTGCTGCGCTGACCGGAGCCCGGCCGACCGATGCCGCGGTGCGCCGACCGCGGCGCCGCCGGCAGCCCGTCAGCCCGACTCGAGCTCGGACGCGACGAGCCGGCCGAGCCGGCGGAGCACGTCGAGCTGCGCCTCGTCGAAGCGACGTGGGCGGTCGTCGATCACGCAGAGCGTGCCGACGACCGTGCCCTCGGAGAGCTGCAGCGGCATCCCGGCGTAGAACCGCACCCGGGGTTCGTCACGGACCACGGGGTTGTCGGCGAACCGGTCGTCGGTCAGGGCATCGGGCACCTGGAAGACGTCGACGCCGTCGATCGCATACGCGCACAGCGACATGTCGCGTGGCGTCTCCTCGATGTCGCTGCCGTAGCGCGACTTGAACCACTGCCGGCCCTCGTCGACCAGGCTCACCATGGCGATGGGGACGTCGAGCAGCCTGGCGGCGTCGCGGGTGTAGCGGTCGAAGCGCTCCTCTGCGGGCGTGTCGAGCACGCCGAGTGAGTGCAGCACCTCGAGGCGGTGCGGTTCGTCGGCGGGGATCGGTGCAGGCTGCCACCGCGCGGTCCGGCGCAGGTGCCACGCACACAGCTTGGTCCGCACGTAGTAGCTGCGAGCCGGCCACGTGAGCCACTCGGTGATGCGTGTCTCGTCGGCGTCGGGCCGCCGGCGTGCCGTCGGCGGTCCGACCATGACGAGCGGGACGTCGCCTCCCGCCCCCGCACCGAGACGGCGGACCGACGCGACGAGGTCGAAGCCGTCGTCGTCGTCGGCGACGGCCTCGACGAGCACGACGGATGGTCGCTCCGCGGCGATCACCTCGAACCCCTTGCGGAGATCGGACTCCACGATCACCTCGAAGCCCTCGATGCTCGCCGCGTCGGTCAGCGTCGCGACGACCTCGTCGGTCCGGCCGACCACGACGACCAGCGAGCGCGACTCGGGAAGGACGGCGGGCCGGTCGGCGGCGGGCGCCTCGGGCCGGTGGATGGGCTCCCTGCTGCCGGCCAACTCGAGCGTCATGCCTTCGGCTGCGGCGAAGACCTCACCCGCGAAGCCGATCGACCGGGCGTGTCGGCGTGCTCGCTCGACCGCCTCGTCGAGCTGGTCGTCGGTCCGGGTCGGCTCGTGGTGGTAGAGGGCGAGTCGGGCGACCTCGGCCCGGTGGGCGACCTCGACCACGTACTCGACCGTGCTGTGGCCCCAACCCTGCCGGGCGTCGTACTCGCTCGCCAGGTACTGCGCGTCGTGGACGAGCAGGTCGGCCCCGGTGGCGAACGCCGCGTGCGCGTCGTCGTGTCGGTTGGCCTGCACCGTTCCGCCCGCAGCGAGTGACGGTTCGTGCGGCTCGTGGTCGGACGAGTAGACGACCGTGGCACCGTCGGCCTCGAAGCGGTACCCGAGCGTGAGGGCCGGGTGGTTGAGGTATCGGGTGACGACTGCGACCCCGTCGAGGTCGAGGGTGCCCTCGACCAGGTCGTGGTAGTCGACGCTCGACTCGAGCTGGTCGATCCCGACCGGGAAGTAGCGGTACTGCATCTGCCCGGCGAGCACCTCGGCCAGCGAGGACTCCGCACCGCTCGGCCCGTAGATGTGCCACACGCTGCCCGGCTGGAACAGCGGTGCGAAGAACGGGAGGCCCTGGATGTGGTCCCAGTGGGTGTGGCTGATCATGATGTGACCGGTGAGCGGCCCGTCGGCCGGCCGAGCGAGCAGGTCGATGCCGAGCCCATGGGCGCCGGTCCCGCAGTCGACGACGATCAACGCGCCGTCGTCGGAGCGGATCTCGACGCACGACGTGTTGCCGCCGTAGCGCACCGTGGTCGGGCCGGCCTTGGCGATCGATCCTCGCGTGCCCCAGAACGTCACCTGCATCGACCGCTCCCTTCGGGTCACACCGTAGCGACTGGTGCGGGGGCCGGTCGCCGCCGGAGGACGGTCCGAGGAGGTGTCCGGTCGGGGTGCCCGACACTGCCGTTCGGCACTGTCTGGCTCCCCGGACCCGGTGCCAGCGTGGACGTCGTCCAAGAGAGCAGGACGTACCGCCATGACTGCGACCCGACCATGACTGCGACCCGGCACGTACCGCGAACCCCCGACGCACCGACGCAGGGTGATCCGGCGCCGAGACGTCCGACCGGACTCGTGGTGACCGTGGTCGTGCTGCTCCTCGCCGTCGTCGGCCTGGTCATCTGGCCGCTCGGCGGCGACGACTCCGGCGCATCGCTGCCCGACGACGTCGAGCAGTTGCTCGACGACTACACGGACGCCTGGAACGACTACGACGCCGATGCGTTCCTCGAGCTCACCACCTCCGACTACGTGATGCGCACCCAGCGCAACGGCGAGTCGGGCCGGCAGGCCCAGGCGAACGTCATCGCCACCCTCGGCAACTCCGAGTGGCGATCGACCTCGGCCGGTGATCCGATCGTGACCGGCGACGGTCCGTGGCAGGTGGCCCAGCAGACCGACATCTCGGCGAACTTCCTCCCCGCGGGCGAGGAGTCCGGGATCAGCACGTTCGTGATCGTCGTCGAGGACGGGGTCCCGAAGGTGGCCGGCCACACCTACCAGTCCTGGTTCTTCGGCGGATGAACTCGACGACCCCCGACCGTGTGATCGCGACGGTGCGCCCGATGGTGCGTCGCCGCGGTGAGCGGCCGGCGAGGTGGCCATGGTGATCCGACGAGGTGCCGTGGCCACCTTCCTCGGCGCCGCCCGCACCGTCACCGGCAGCAAGACGCTGCTCGACGTCCCGGGCGGGCGCCTGCTGGTCGACTGTGGTCTCTTCCAGGGTCGCAAGCCGCTGCGCGAGGCGAACTGGGCATCGTTCCCGGTGCCGCCGGAGTCGATCGACGCGATCCTGCTGACCCACGCCCACATCGATCACTGCGGTTACGTGCCGCGGCTCCACCGGATCGGGTTCCGCGGTCCCGTGTACTGCACGCGGGCCACCCGCGATCTGGCGGCGATCGTGCTGCCCGACAGCGGCCACCTGCAGGAGGAGGAGGCCGCCTACGCGAACAAGGCCGGCTACTCGAAGCACAGCCCGGCCGAACCGCTGTACACCGAGGCCGACGCCCATGCGGCGCTCGAGCTGCTTCGTCCGGTCGAGTTCGGCGAGGAGATCGACGTCGGCGCCGGCACCAGGGCGACGTGGCGGCGCGCCGGGCACATCCTCGGTGCGGCGTCGGTGCACGTGCGCCCCGCCGCCGGCCCGACGGTCGTGTTCAGCGGCGACGTCGGCCGTCCGTCGCATCCGCTGCTGCTCCCGCCCGACGCGGTCGGTCCGGCCGACGTCCTCGTCGTCGAGTCGACGTACGGCGACGAGGAGCACATGCCGGCCGACCCGTTCGAGGTGATCGCCGACGTCGTCAACGACGCGGCCTCGTGCGGGGGTGTCGTGATCGTCCCCGCTTTCGCGGTCGACCGCACCGAGGTCGTGCTCTGGTATCTCGACCGCCTGGTCGCGCGTGGTGACGTGCCCGACCTGCCGGTCGTCGTCGACAGCCCGATGGCGAGCCAGGCGCTGCGCACCTATCGCGCCGAGGTGGCGAACCGGTCGCCCGAGCTCCGCCCGGAGCTGTTCGGGCAGGAGCTGTTCGGGTCGCTCTCGCTGACCGAGACGCGGACCGTCGACGACTCCAAGGCGCTCAACGAACGGCGTGGCCCGTTCGTGATCGTGTCGGCCTCGGGCATGGTCACCGGCGGCCGGGTGGTGCACCACCTCGCCCGTCGCATCCGCGACAGCCGGACGAAGATCCTCCTCGTCGGGTTCCAGGCCCCGGGCACGCGTGGCGACCGGCTCCGCCAGGGCGCGACGACGATCAAGATGCTCGGCGGCTACCACCCCGTCCGCGCCGACGTCGTCGCAGTCGATCTGTCGACCCACGCCGATCGATCCGAGCTGCTCGACTGGATCGGCACCGCCGACGGCGCCGAGCTCGCACTCGTCAACCACGGCGAGGCGGAGCCGGCCGCCGCGCTCGTCGCTGCGATCGAGGCGACCGGCCTCGCCGCAGCGGCGCCGCACGCCGGGGAGCGCGTGCTGCTGGCCCGCTGAGCCGCGACCCAGCGCAGCCGTCACCAACAGCCCAAGAATGTCGCGCATGGTGCCAGGCACCATGCG
>CBFCWS010000209.1:0-6228 GCA_965601765.1 uncultured Ilumatobacter sp.
ACCCGTCGTCCTGCCCCCTGAACTGACTCGAACGCTGCGCCCCTACCAGCACGATGGCGTCGCCTGGCTGTCGCTGCGCATCGGTGATTCACCGTTGAGCGGCCTGATCGGTCTCGTCGGAGGGGTCACCGCCGCTCCCGGCCTGCTGTTCGCGGGCGCACCGCTCGGTGACGACTCGCGGTACCCGCTGGCGATCCTGGCGAGCATCCCGATCTGGTTGGTGATCGGCGGGCTCGCGTCGTTCCGGGCCACCCAGCCGGCGACCGCCTCGTGGCGCGACTACTGGCGCGAGCTGACCTGGCTCTCGATCGCCGTGCTGCTCGGCGCGACCTTCGCGCTCGTGCTCGCATCCGCGATCGTGGGCGAGGCGCTGATCGCCTGACCAGCCGGCACGACCGGATCACACCGTCACCAGCTCTCGGATGGCCGCCAACTTGGCCGGTCCGATCCCCGACACGCGATCGAGCTCGTCGACCGATGCGAACGGGCCGTTGCGAACCCGGTCGTCGACGATCGCGGCTGCGATCGCCGGTCCGACACCCGGCAACGTCTGGAGCGTCTCGGCATCGGCTCGGTTGATGTCGACCGGACCGCTCGTCACCGGCTTGTCGTCGGACGACGTGACGACCGCCGGCGGCTCGACGCCGCGCTCGGGGACGTAGATCCGCTGCCCGTCGACGACCGCCTCGGCAAGGTTGACGCGGTCGAGATCGGCCTCGTCGAGCGCTCCCCCCGCCGCGTCGATCGCATCGTGGAGTCGCACGGCGCGCCGCAGCGAGTACACGCCGGGCGTGCGGACGGCACCGGCGACGTGCACCACGACGTACGGGTCGGTGGTCGAGGTCGATCCCCCAGGGTCGTCCGGTCCAGGCGTCGTCGACGCGTCGGAGGATCCCGACGTCATCGGGAGGGCCTGCTCGACCGGCGGTGTCGGCGCCCGGAGCAGCAGCCACGCTCCGCCGACCACGACCATGATCGACACGGCGACAGCGACGATCCGACCCCAGCCGAACCACGTCAGCCAGGCCCGCACAATCTCGGCGGGGTCGTCCCGCAGCGGGCGTGCGACGGCAGGCTCGGGGGCTCGACCGTCTCGCTCGGTGACCGGATCGCTCATCGACGATGCTCCAGCTCGGCGGCGCGCGATGCGCGCCGTGATCAGGGGCTGTCGGTGCCCGAAGATCCTACCTCGTCCGGCGGCGTCCGGGCCCACGGCCCGGACGAGAACAGCAACCCCGACCGGCGACCGCCGGGCGCCGGGCAGTGCTGGAGGAGGCGACGGGCGCAACGGAGCGTGCACCGCGGCTCGCGATGGCCGGAGCCCGGCGGCCTGCCCCCGGGCGCGGCACCGTCGGACCGACGGGCCCGGATCAGAACAGGCGGGTGGTGAGCTGCTTGCGGTACTCGGCGGTGCGCGGGTCGTGCGGACCCATCAGCTCGAGGATGTCGACGAACTTCTGGCGGGCGTCGTCGTCGGTCTTGACCTGGTCGAGCAGCGCCGCGAGCGTCGCGTCGTGGTCGTCGTCGGGTGCCGAGGCCGTGCGGGCGAGGGCGGCGACGCGGCGGGTGCGGTCGGATTCGGGGATCCGACCGAGCAGCGCCAGGGCGCCGTCGCTGTCTCCCTGTCGCACGAGCAGCTCGGCGAGCGCGACGATGACGTCCTCGTCGGCGGGGTCGAGCTCGAGCGCCTGACGCAGCGATGCCTCGTCGCCGGCGGCGAGGAGCTGGTCGATGGCGGTCTCGGTCATGGTCGGGAGGAGTTGCTGCACGAACTCGCGCACCTCGTGCTCCCCCTGCGCACCCATGAACGCATCGACCGGCTGGCCGTCCTTGAAGGCGACCACCATCGGGATCGACTGCACGCGGAACGCCTGGGAGATCGCAGGGTTGGCGTCGACGTCGACCTTGACCAGCTCGACCTTGCCCTTCGTCTCGCCGATCACCTTCTCGAGGATCGGTGTGAGTGTCTTGCACGGCCCGCACCACTCCGCCCAGAGATCGACCACGACGGCGACCTCGAGCGAGCGTTCGACGACGGCGGACTGGAACGTGGCGTCGGTGGCATCGATCGACATGGCGGTCAGGCTACCGACGGACCGGCGGCGGGAGGTCGCCCCTCGCCACGCCACACCGATACCCTCCGAGGGGTGGACGACCAGAGCGTTCGATGGATCGGCGCCCGCCCGGTGCTGAAGGATCCCGTCCTCGTGGTCATGCTCGAAGGCTGGATCGACGCATCGGGAGCGGCCCAGACGGCGATCGACACCATCGCCGCCGCGGGCTCGGCGACCCCGATCGCGGAGTTCGACGACGACGTGTACGTCGACTTCCGTGCACGGCGTCCGACCATGGAGCTGCGCGAGGGGCACCACGTCGTGACGACCTGGCAGCGGATCACGCTCTCGCACGCGCACGACTCGACGGGCCGCGACCTGCTCCTGCTCGTCGGGCCCGAACCCGACATGGCCTGGCACCGCTTCGGACGAGCGGTCGCCGATGTCGCCGCCGGTCTCGGCGCGACCTGGATGGCGCACCTCGGCGCGTATCCGTTCGCGGCGCCGCACACCCGGCCGGCTCGCCTCTCGGTGTCGACCCCGTCGGAAGACCTCCTCGCCCAGGTCCCGTTCCTCCGCAGCACGATCGACGTACCTGCCGGCGCGGCGGCGATGCTCGAGCGCGAGTTCCACGAGCGGGGCATCCCGGCGATCGGCGTCTGGGCACAGGTCCCCCACTACGTCACGTCCCTCCCCTACCCGGCCGCCAGCCTCGCGCTGCTCGACGGGCTCCGCGAGGCGACCGGCGTGGTGGTCGACGCTGCGGACCTCGGCGCCGAGGCCATCGCCCACGGCCAGCGGATCGACGCCCTGGTGGCCGGCAACGACGAGCACGGTCACATGGTCGAGCAACTCGAGCGGATCTACGACTCGACCGACGACGCGGTCCCGGTCGACGGCGCCGGGCCCTCCCTGGAGATGCGCTCGGGCGACCAGCTCGCCGAAGAGCTCGAGGCCTTCCTCCGCGACCAGGACTGACACGCACGGGCGCTGTTCGTGCTGCCCGACCCGGCACGGCCAGGGCGTTCGCCGACAGCCTGGTCCGATTCGGAGCCCGGACGTGTCGGCTCGGAGGGTGCTCGATTCCAATGGTCTCGGTGGGTGGTTGCCGACGAGACTCCTCGCCTGGCGGATGTGGGTGATGCCGCCGACATCGGTCGGCTCCTCCACGACTTCGACACCGAGTTCGGCACGCCGTCCCCAGGCGCCGACGTGTCGAGCGAGCGCCTTGCCGCGCTCCTCGCCGGTGACTCCGTGTTCGCGATCATCGTCGGCAGCCCAGCGTTCGCCGTCGCGCTCGTGAACGCCCGATCGGTCGATCCGGTCGTCACCGGCACGGGATCGGCGAATCAGACCGAGCTCGGGCCGCCTCGGACCGACACCCGGAGACAGCCCGCCGAAGCCATCGGTGGTCACGACGGCAGCACGTCGATGCTGCGCGAGACTGGACGAGTGAGAATGCAGCTCCTGGATCCGGCGGGCTTCGACAACAGCGCAGCCGACTACGAACACATCGAGGTGTTCCCGCTGGCTGCGGCGATGGGCGCCGAGATCCGCGACGTCGAGGTGGCGGCGCTGAGCGACGCGGCGTTCGACGAGGTCCGCCACGCTCTGTTCCGCCACAAGATGATCTTCTTCCGCGACCAGGCGCTCGACCACGCCGGCCACGAGGCGTTCACGGCACGTCTCGGCGAGTTCGGCGAGGACGCCTACACCAAGGGGCTACCCGGCCACGAGCACATCCAGCCCGTGATCAAGGAGGCCGACTCCTCGGTCCGGATGATCTTCGGCACCGGCTGGCACACCGATTCGGCGTTCCTCGAACGACCCCCGTCGATCAGCACCCTGATGGCCGAGGAGGTGCCTCCCTACGGCGGCGACACGATCTGGGCGAACGCTGCGCTCGCCTACCGGATGCTCAGCGAGCGCATGCGCGAGATGATCGACGGCCTGCAGGTGCGCATGTCGCGAGGCGACGTGATGCGGACCCAGGCACTCGCCGCCGGGTCCGCGAGCGCGACGCTCTCGCTCCAGGACTCCGAGGAGGCGCTGGCGCGCCACCTCGAAGGCACGCTGCACCCGATCGTGCGCACCCATCCCGTGACCGGCGAGCGGGCGCTCTACGTCGACCAGACCTACTCGTGTGGCATCGACGGTCTCACCGACGAGGAAGCCATGCCCCTGCTCGAGTTCCTGGTCGGTCACGTCACCCGGTCCGCGTTCACCTGCCGCCTGCGGTGGGAAGCGGGCACCTTGGCGTTGTGGGACAACCGCATCTGCGTCCACCAGGCGTACAACGATCACGTGGGGCATCGCCGCGTGATGTACCGCACGACCGTGCAGGGTGAACGGCCCACCTGACGCCACGACGTCGTCGACGATCGGCCCCTGCCTGCGATCACGAGATCGGGAATCCTCGACTCGCGCGACGGTGGTGCCCACGTGCCCACGCCGGGTCCCGCCCGACGCGATTCTGTGGCAGCGATCGTGACGCCCGTGCGCGGGATCGCTTCCACAGAGTCCCGCAGTCACTTCTCGGGCAGCGATCCTGACGCCGGTGCGCGAGTTCGCTTCCACAAAGTCGAACGCGGTGCAACCGGGGTGTTGCGCGTCGGTCAGCTCCGTGGCCGGGTGCTCCCCGGCGGGATCAGTTCGTCGCCAGGGCGAGGGTCTCGGCGAGATACGACTCGCGGCACTTGGCGCGCTGGAGCTTGCCGGAGCTGGTCTTCGGCAGGCTCCCAGGCTGGACGAGCAGGACGTCGCGCGGGGGGAGGCCGGACACCTCGAGCGCGCGGTGGTGGATGTCGTGGCTGACCGCGTCGAGATCGTCGGCGCGCACCTCGGCCACGACGACGACCGACTCCTTGCCCTTGTACCCCTCCATCCCGAAGGCGATGACGTTGCCGGCGCGGACACCGTCGAGCAGACCGACCGCACGCTCGATGTCCTCGGGGAACACGTTGCGGCCCCCGACGATGATGACGTCCTTGATCCGCCCGCACAGGATGAGCTGTCCGTCGAGCAGGTAGGCGAGGTCGCCCGTGCACAACCACTCGTCGTGGAACAACGCATGGGTCGCGTCCTCCCGGCGGTAGTAGCCCGGTGTCACCGACGTGCCGCGCAGGAGCAGTTCGCCGACGTGGCGCTCCGGGAGCTCGTCGAACGTCTCGGGGTGGACGACCTTCATCTCCATCCCCGGGACGGCCGTGCCGAGCAGTGGCAGCCGCCGCGCCCGCACGGCGTAGTCGTCGGGATCGACCACCTCGACCGGCTTGGCCACGCGATCGCGTTCGAGAACCTCGCGGTCGACGGTGTCGCAGACGAGGCCGGCGCCGCGACGCGGGAACGACGCCCCGATCGCGGTCTCCGCCATCCCGAACGCGGGGAACACGGCGCCCGCGTCGAAGCCGAACGGTTCGGCAGCGGCGACGAAGGCCTCGACGGCGTCCGGGTCGACCGGCTCGGCGCCCGACAGGGCCAGCGTGAGCGTCGACAGGTCGAGCCGCTCCCCCTTCGAACGCGCCCGCTGCAGCGCCCTCGTCGCGAGGACCCACGAGAAGTTCGGACCGGCGGTCGCGGTGCCGCCCCAGTCGGAGATCCACCGCATCCACGCCCCCGGCTTGGCCATGAAGTCCTGCGGTGCCGCCTGGACGAGCGACAGCCCGAACGCCATCGGCAGCGCGAGGAAGCCGACCAGGCCCATGTCGTGGTACAGCGGGAGCCACGACACCAGCACCTCCTGGTCGCCCATGTCGGCGGCCACCGCGCAGGCGTCGATGTTGGCGGTGAGCACCTGGTCGGGGATCATCACGCCCTTCGGCTCGCTGGTCGAGCCGCTGGTGTACTGGAGGATGACGAGGCGCTCCGGGTCGTGTCGTGGCACCTCGAGACGGTCGCCGCTCGGGACGTTGGGCGCTCCCGGGAGGACGCTCGCCATCGGCTCGATCGGCGGGTCGCCCTCGACCGCTTCGTAGAAGGGCGCGAGCTGGTCGTCGATCAGCACCAGCTTGGCGTTGCCGTGCCGGATGCGGGCCCGGGTCGAGTTGACGAACTCGTCGAGGGAACCCATGCGCATCGGCAGCGGGAGCACCATCGACGCGATGCCCGCCATCCAGCAGCCACGTACGATCGTCATCAGCTCGCGGCTGGTGGGACCGAGGATGGCGACGTGGTC
>CBFCWS010000210.1:0-6227 GCA_965601765.1 uncultured Ilumatobacter sp.
GACGATCGACGCGTTCGGCGGCAGCTATCTCGTCCGTGGCGGCGCCCACGAGACGTGGGAGGGCGACGTCGAGGACCGCCGCCTCGTCGTGCTCGAGTTCCCCGATCTCGACACCGCCCGCGCGTTCTACCACTCGCCCGAGTACACCGCGGCGAGAGCGGTGCGCGACGGCGCAGCCACCGGCCAGTTCGTCATCGTCGAGGGCAGCTGATCGGGCAGTGGCGTCCACGTCCATCGGGGAGTGGCCCGCCGGGCCGTCGCCGGGACACAATTGCCAGATCCGAAGTCGACCCGTCACACCGCGCCACACCGTACGACAGCGGCCTCCCGACCGGTCACGGTCGTCCGTCGTGAACCGGAGTGAGCCGTCGTGAGCTCGCCGTGGGAGTCGCGCTCCGATGTGATCGCCGTCGCCCGTGCGACCGTCGTCGACACCTACTCGGAGTGGCGGAGCGATCGCACGATGCGCCTCGGTGCGTCGCTCGCCTACTACGGCGTCTTCGCCGTGGTGCCGCTCCTCGTGTTCTCCGTCGCCGTCGCCCAGCTGCTGATCAGCCGCGCGGACGTCGAGGAGTTCGTCGCCGAGCGGATCGAACAGTTCCTCGGGGTCGAGGGTGAGGAGGTCGCCATCGCCGTGGCATCGGCGCTCGACCGGTTCTCCTCACAGGCAGGGCTCGGGCTCGTCGGGCTCGTCACGGTGCTCGTGAGCGCGTCGTTCGTCGTCGTCGCCCTGGACGACATCTTCCTCACCATCTGGCACGTCCCCGTCCGAGGTGGCATGCGCCGGGCGATCCGCCGACGCCTGACGTCGTTCCTGGTGGTCGTGAGCGTCAGTCTCGTGCTCAGCGCGATCGTGCTCGTCCACACCATCTCGAACGTGATCGATCGTCTCCTCCCCGACGGGTGGGCCATCCAGAGCGCCGTCCAGGTGGGGACGCTGCTCGCGTCGTGGGCCGTGCTGGCGGTCGCGATCGTCGCACTGTTCAGGTTCATGACACCGGTCGACATCGGCTGGCGGGTCGCGATCTACGGCGGGATGCTGACCGCGGTGCTGGCGACGCTCGGCGCCTGGGGGTTGGCCGTCTACTTCCGATACTTCGCCGGGGCGTCGATCGCCGGTGCCGCCGGGGCGGTGTTCCTCGTCCTGCTCTGGATCTACTACGAGGCGCAGACGCTCCTGATCGGCATGCAGTTCATCAAGGTGCTCCACCACCGGCGTTCGGACGCTCCGGCGTCGCCTGGAGCTGCCTGATCCGGTCCGCCGCCGCGTCGATCGATCCGCGGCACGGCGCGATGCGCCGTCAGCGGGTGCGTCGTGCCACCGTGCGGAGATCGGTGCCGAGCCGGTCGAGGAGCTCGCGTGCCTCGAGGAGCTCCTGGCAGAGCCCCTGGAGTCGGTCGCGGTCGACGGGCATCCGCTGACCCGGCGGGAGCATGGCGGTGGATCGCTGGAGCGCGATGAGCTCGGCGGTGGTGATCGTCATGACCGGATTCTACGAACACATGTTCGATCTAGCGAATCGGGACGAGGAGGAGGTGCACACCGACGTCGAGGAGGCGCCGCACGACCTTCGCCCGTCCCGGCACGAGGTGCTGCGACCAGGCGACGAGGACGACGTCGGCGCCGAGCCGCTCGACCAGGTCACCGAGCCGCTCCTCGGCCAGCCCGACGTCGAGTTCGACCGCTCCCCCGTCGCCGTGGATCGCCCCGAACTCGTCGGCGATCGTCCGGCGGTCCTCCGCCGAGGACATCAGGACCGGCAACGTGTCGGGTGCGAAGACGTGCGCCGTCACGATGGTCGCACCCGATGGGCGGAGCACGGAGAGCACGGGCCCGAGCGCTTCCGACGTCGCGTCGGTGCCGTCGTGCGGCACCAGGATCGTCGGTGGGATCGGCGGCGCGCCCGCCCCGGGGGGCACGACGACGACCGGCCGCCGGCAGCTCGACATCAGCTCGGCGGCGACGTGACCGACCGACCGTCCCGGGTTCGCCTCGGATCGCACCCCGATCACGCCGACGACGACGTCGCTCGACGCCAGCTCGGCGGCGATGGTGTCGATCACGTCGCCCGGCACCCGTCGGGCACGCGGCGTGACGACACCGCGTGCCTCGCCTGGCTCGGTCACGTGGACGACGTCGACGGACGCTCCCAGCACCTCGCCGATCGCGTCAGCGGTCAGGACCACGTCGACGGCACACGGCTGCTCGTCGACGAAGGCGAGGATCCGGCTCATCGGAGGCTCCATCCGTCGTGCTCGCGCCCGAGCCGGAACCGGTCGCCCGTCGTCGACGGACCGTGCGACGGACGGACCCGGACCGGTGCGCTGGCGCGGATCACGGCGTCATCGCCGTCCACCTCGACGCAGATCTCCGCACCGCGGTAGTGCAGATGCTGCCGGATCGTCGCCATCTGCTCCGGAAGGCGCGGGTCGAACGACAGCCCGTCATCGGTCGGCCCGATGCCGAGGAAGCCTTGGATGACGGCCTGCACCAGACCGCCCATCGTCGCCAGGTGGAGACCGCCCGCCGTGGTCGCCGTCAGGTCGTCGAGGTCGAGGAACGCGGCCAGCTCGAACAGCTCGAACGCCTCGGGAAGTCGCCCGGCGCGCGCCAGCAGCGACGCGCAGATCGCCGGCGACAGGGAGCTGCCGTGTGCGGTCCGCGGCAGGTAGAAGTCGAGATCGGCCTGCAGGCTGCCCGGCGGCGCCGATCCGGGGAGCAGATGGTGCATCATCAAGACGTCGGGCTGCTTGACGATCTGGGTCGTCCGGACCGCCTCGTGCCCGACGATCACGTCGGCCGAGAGCGGTGGCCGCCCGATCGTCTCGACCAGCAGCGGGGTGAGCCGCATGAAGCCGGTGAACTGCTCGTGCACGCGCCGTCGGGCGTCGTAGCCGTCGACGAGCCGCTCGGCGAGATCCCGCCATCGGGAGAGCTCCTCGACGGGAACGCCGGCGCCGTCGAGCAGGTCCGCACCGAGCTCCAGGTTGTGACGCGCCATGTGGTTCGTGAAGACATCGTCGTCGACCGGTCCGTGGTACTCGTCCGGGCCCATCACCCCGCGGATGTGCGCGCTGCCGTCGACGTCGACCTCGATCCGGGACGCCCAGTAACGGGCCGTCTCGACGATGATCCGCGCACCGTGGCATCGCATGAAGGCGCGGTCGTTCGTCCACGAGACGTACGTCCCCACCGCCCACGCGACATCCGCGACGATGTGCTCCTCGAGCGCTCCGCACAGCACGGGAACGGTTCGACCGCGCAGATCGACCACGCTCGCGGGGGTCACGTCGGCGCCCGTCACGGCGGACTCCCACGGGAATCGTGCGCCCGCCCTCCCGGCTGCACGAGCGGTGTCCATGGCGGCCCCGAGGCGGTTCGACCGGTATCGCAGCACCGCCGGGACGACCGCCGGGTCGAGGGCGCACAGCGCCGGGAGGACGAACACGTCGGTGTCCCAGAAGACGTGGCCACGGTATGCCCGTCCCGTCAGGCCCCGTGGACCGATCGCGAGCTCCTCGCAGGGTTCCGACGCGGCGAGCAGGTGGTGCACGGCGAAGCGCACCGCGGTCTCGAGGCGACCACCTCCGGGACCGATCGACGTCTCGGCGGCCTCCCGCCGACGCGCCCAGGTCCGGCGGTGCTCGGCGACCAGATCGGGCAACGACAGCTCGAGGGCGGCGGCCAGCCGCGCGGACGCGTCGCTCCGGGCGCTCGCGGGATCACCGCCCGCGACCGCAGCGATCCTGGTCAACGTGGTGCCCTCGGCGCCGCGTTCGGTCCACTGCCGAGCGCACGCGACGACGGCCGTCGAGCCCGCCGTCACCGTGACCGTGCTCGTCGGCTCCGCCGTGGCGGTCACCACCGCGCCGTCGAGCGGTTCGCACGGCGCCCGCAACGGCGGTTGGTCCGGGATGCACGCCGTCGGGCCCTCGGCCCGGATCGCGAGCACGCCGGGCCGCGTTGCGGGCGCACAGCGGGTCACGACCACGCGACGATCGCCGTGCGTGAGGACGGAGCGCACCTCGGCACGCCGCAGATCGATCTCGACCGACTCGTGCCATCCGTCGGGCGGCTGCAGATCGATCGTCGAGCAGACCGATCCCGGCAGCAGATCGCACGGTGACCGGCCGTCGAAGCACCCCGCGACGCGCGTGGCCGGCTGCGACCGGGCCCCGCAGGTCTCGGCGAGGCCCCGCCACCCCACGCGACCGTTCGAGATCGCGGCCATGCTCTCGACCGCTCGTCGACGGAACGCATCGACGTCGCCGAACACGATCCGGTCGCGTTCGGCGGACCATGCGCCGGACCGGGGTCCCAGCACGTCGTGGGCCACACCACCATCGTGACGACCGACCGCCGCCGGGCGAAGTGCCGTTCGGCACCGGGCCGGGCCGTCGCAGCACGGCCTCGACGCTCGCGGCAACATGTGCCGAACGGCAGTACCGGACCGTCGGCGATCCCCCGAGCATGGACCGCGACGACGGAGGCTGCCATGTCCCGACCCCCACTGCACATCGGACTCGTCGCCCCGCCGTGGCTGGCCGTGCCGCCGACCGCGTACGGCGGTACCGAGCTCGCGATCGACGCCCTGGCCGCCGGTCTGACGAGCGCCGGCCACGAGGTCGTGGTGTTCACGATCGGCACGTCGACGGCCCAGGTCGCTCGTCAGCACCTGTTCGCCGAGGTGGATCCCGATCGGATGGGGACGACCGTCATCGAGCTGCGACACGTGTGCGCCGCCTACGACCTCTTCGCGGACGAGTCGGTCGGGATCGACATCGTCCACGACCACACGCTGGCGGGGCCGTTCGTGGCCGCCGGCGTGACCGACCTGCCGATCGTGACCACCAACCACGGGCCGTTCGACGACGACTTCTCCGACCTCTACCGGAGGCTCGCCGACCGGGTGCCGGTGATCGCGATCTCCCACGACCAGGCGTCGCGGGCGCCGGTCGACGTCCCGATCGCCGGGGTGATCCACCACGGCCTGCGCACGGGTCGCTACCCGTTCGGGTTCGGTGGCGAGGACGTGGTCTTCCTCGGCCGGATGGCGCCCGACAAGGGCATCGACGTCGCGATCCGTGTCGCTCGGGCTGCCGGGCTGCGGCTCCTGATCGCCGCCAGGATGCGTGGTCCGGCCGAACGTGCGTACTTCGACAGCACGGTTCGGCCCGAGCTGGGCGAGGACGTGGTGTACGTGGGCGAGGCCGACTTCGACCGGAAGGTCGCCCTCCTGTCCCGCGCACGCGCGCTCCTCAACCCGATCCGATGGCCCGAGCCGTTCGGGCTCGTGATGGCCGAGTCGCTCGCGTGCGGGACCCCGGTCGTCGGGTGCCCGGAGGGGGCGGCGCCAGAGATCGTCGACGACGGTGTGACCGGCTTCCTGACCCGGAGCGAGCCCGACCTCGTGACCGCGCTCACGCATGCGGGAGATCTCGACCGGCGCGCGTGTCGGCGGGCCGTGCTGGCGCGGTTCACCGCGGAGCGCATGGCCCGCGATCACGTCGAGCTCTACCGGGCGGTGATCGCCGGGCGGCCGGGGCGGCCCGAGCGCAAGCTCGCCAGCGTGTGACGCGCACGGACGGCTCCGAGGCCGTTCAACGGATGTCGATCGACAGACCGGGCCGGTCGACCGTGACCTCGACTGTCGACCCCTCGGCGCGGATGTCGACGCGCCGGTCGCCGATCGTCAGCGCCGACAGGGTGAGTGTCCCGATCGAGGGAGGGATCCGTGGCCGCAGGACGACCGTGGCGTTCGGGACGTCCGGATCGAGGCCGAGCATCGATCGCACCAGCAGCAGCGGGACGGCTGCTGCCCACGCCTGTGGGCTGCACGCCGTCGGGTACGAGACCGGCGCGGGGACGTCGGTGCGGTCGAACCCGCCGAACAGCTCAGGCAGTCGCCCGTCGTGGGTCGAGCCGGCGTCGAGGAGGCCACCGGTGAGTCGTCGTGCCTCGGCATCGAACCCGTAGCGGGCGAGACCGGCCGCGGCGATCGCCGTGTCGTGCGGCCAGACCGATCCGCAGTGGTACGACAGGGGGTTGTACGAGGGGTTCGACGATGCGAGTGTGCGGATGCCCCACCCGCTGAACAACTCCGGTGACATGAGCCGATCGGCGACGTCGCGCGCCCGGTGCGGCGGCACGATGCCGGTCCAGAACAGGTGACCCAGGTTGGAGGTGATCGATGCGATCGGTCGCTTGCGGTGGTCGAGACCGATCG
>CBFCWS010000211.1:0-6147 GCA_965601765.1 uncultured Ilumatobacter sp.
CGACGCTCGGTGACCGCTCCCCGGACTCCGGCTGACACACCGGGCACCAGGTGATCGTGCGACCCCACGACGTCTGCTGCTCGTCGCGGTACTCGAGTCGGTTGCCGCACACGAGGCACCGACTCCTGCCCCGGGCGTGGATCCATCGGTCGTCGGTGTGCAGCCGACGACCCGTCGTGTTCTGGCGCCTGAGGTCAGCGTTGACCCGGATCACCGCGACCCCGAAGGCCACGAGCGACCGGAGGTGTTCGATCTCCCCGACCGGTGCGAACGGGGACACCCCGGCGATGAACGGCAGATCGTTCCCGTAGACGTTGCCCCAACCCGCCACCAGGCGCTGGTCGAGCAGCGCGCCGGTCAGCGGTCGATCCTGCGCTCCGGCGAGGCGTTCGGTCACCACGTCGACGTCGGGGGGACCTGCCTCGGCGCACAGGTCCGGGCCGAGAAGGTCGGTGATCTCGTGCTCCTCCGGCGTCGGGACGACGCCGAGCACCGGCACGGACTCACCGGTCAGCCACCCCCGGTCGAGCCGGAGCTCGATCCGTCGCTTCCACTCGGTCTCGCGCGAGCGGCGACCGAGAGCGAAGCCGCCCGTCATCATCAGGTGGGCGTGGAGCGATCGACCGTCGTCGAAGCGGACGAACAGGTGCTTGCCGTAGGCATCGGCGTCGACGAGCACCCGGCCGTCGAGATCGAGCCCGACGAGACGAGGATCGCGGGTGACGGTCCGTTCGACCAGCGCGCCGCCGAACTGCTCGTCGACCCGACGGGCGAGGATGCGAATCGTGTCGCCTTCGGGCACGGCAGCAGTGTGCCACCGACGTGGCGCACCCACTCGTGTCCGCCGGTCGGTGGACGCTCCTGCAACACTTCCGGGCATGACGTTCGTTCGAGTCGCCCGCGACGGGCCCGTGACGGTGATCACCATCGATCGTCCGGAGGCCCGCAACGCCGTCGACCGGCCGACCGCGGATGCGCTCACCGCAGCCTTTCGGGCGTTCGATGCCGACGACGAGCAGCTCGTCGCGATCCTGACCGGGGCCGGGGAGACGTTCTGTGCCGGCGCCGATCTGAAGGCGGTCGCCACGGGGGCGGGCAACCGCATCTCGCCCGACATGGACCTGGACGGCCCGATGGGTCCGACCCGGCTCGAGCTGTCCAAGCCGGTGATCGCCGCCGTCGAGGGTCACGCGGTCGCCGGCGGTCTGGAGTTGGCGATGATGTGCGATCTGCGGGTCGCGGCGACCGACGCTGTCTTCGGCGTGTACTGCCGCCGATGGGGCGTCCCCCTCGTCGACGGCGGGACCGTCCGCCTCACGCGCATGATCGGCCACAGCCATGCGCTCGATCTGATCCTGACCGGGCGCGGCGTGTCGGGCGACGAGGCGCGGATGATGGGGGTCGCCAACCGGCTGTGCGAGCCGGGTGAGGCGCTCGACCAGGCGATCGCCCTCGCGCGACAGATGGCCGGCTTCCCGCAACGCTGCATGCGGTCGGACCGCCGGTCGAGCTACGAGCAGTGGGACCTGCCGTTCGCCGAGGCGATGGCGAACGAGTCGCGCCTCGGGATCGACGTCGTCACCAGCGGCGAGACCCGCGAGGGCGCCGCCCGATTCGCGGCGGGCGCCGGTCGCCACGGCGAAGGCGTCGACTGACCGCATCGACCCGCCGCGTCGACCCACCGCACCGACCGAGCGCACCGACTGAACTCGGGGTGAACGATGGGGGTCGAGGCGGAGGCCCGCCGCGCCGGTCGGTACCGTGCGGGCGTGGGCGAGCTGCGCCGGTCGTTGGGGGTCCGCGAGGCGGTGATCATCGGCGTCGGCTCGATGATCGGCGCCGGCGTGTTCACCGCCTGGTCACCGGCCACGGCTGCGGCGGGGACGGGGGCACTCGTCGGACTGGTGATCGCCGGTCTCGTCGCGCTCTGCAACGCGGCCTCGTCGGCGCAGTTGGCGGCGGTCCACCCGGAGTCCGGCGGCACCTACGTCTACGGGCGCCGGCAGCTGGGTCCCGGGTGGGGCCACCTCGCCGGCTGGGGGTTCGTCGTCGGCAAGACGGCGTCGTGTGCGGCGATGGCGCTCGCGGTCGGCGCCTACCTCTGGCCGGCGCAGGAGCGGACCGTCGCCGTCGTCGCCGTCGTGTTCGTCGCCGCCGTCAACTACGGCGGGCTCGAACGGACAGTGTCGGTGACCCGGTGGTTGCTCGTCGTCTCGGGGGCGACCCTGGTCGTGGTCGTCGTCGCCGGCTGGTCGTCGGAAACCACCGATCTCGGCCGGCTGACGCCGATCGACGGCGGCATGTACGAGATCGTGCAGTCGGCGGGGTTCATGTTCTTCGCGTTCGCGGGGTATGCCCGCATCGCGACGCTGGGCGAGGAGGTCCGCGACCCGGCGATCACGATCCCGAGAGCGGTCCCCCGGGCGCTGCTGGCCGTGCTGGCGGTCTACCTGGTCGTCGGTCTGACCGCGTTCGCCGCGACCGGTCCGGAGGTGCTGGCGTCCACCGACGCGCCACTGCGGGCCGTCGTCGAGCTCAGCCCGCTCGATGCGCTCGCGCCCCTGGTTCGCGTCGGTGCCGCGATCGCATCGCTCGGCGTGCTGCTCAACCTCGTTCCCGGCGTCTCGCGCACCACGCTGGCCATGGCACGGCGGCGCGACCTCCCCGGTGCGTTGGCCCACGTCGATCCGATCCGGCGGCTGCCGTTGCGGGCCGAGGCGCTCGTCGTCGTGGCGGTCGGCGTGCTCGTCATCGTGTCCGGACTCCGATCGTCGATCGCGCTGTCGGGAGTCGCGATCCTCACGTACTACGCGATCACCAACGCCGCGGCCCTCGCGCTCGAGCCGCACGAGCGCCGGTGGCCGCGATGGGTGTGCTGGGTCGGGCTGGTCGGCTGCATCACGCTGGCGGCCGCACTGCCGTGGGAGCAGGTCGTCATCGGGATGGGGGTCCTGGCGATCGGGGTGCTCGTGCGATTCGTCCAGCAGCGCGGCGCCGCGGGATGGTTGCGCAGCGCAACGAGCGAGGAGTAACAAGTCGGTATGAGCGATTCCCATGCCGAAGCCCTCGACCCGTCGCAGCTCGGTGAGCAGGTGGGCGATCACGACGTGGCCGCAGTCGCCGCCCACTATCCGCCCGACGAGCCGCTCGGCCTCGACGACCCCGCTCTGACCGACACCGGGCAGATCATCCCCGACGACGTCGAGTCGCGCGAACGCCGACTGGTCAGCGAGCGCGTTCGCCCGGAGCACGACCACGTCGCCGGCCTGATCGCCGACGGCGACGGCATCCACGAGACCGCCCACGAGACACACATGGTCGCCGAGAGCGGCGACGACGACGAAAGTCCCGAAGCCGGCGCCATGCACATCGAGATCTGAGCGGCAGTCGGACGGGAATTCGGTTCGATGAGGTTCCAGCACCGTATCGACGCCGGTCGGCGGCTCGGCGACCACCTGCGCGGCATCGTCCACGATCCGCACGTCGTCGTGGTCGGCCTGCCGAGGGGTGGCGTTCCGGTCGCCGCCGAGGTCGCCGCCGCGCTCGATGCCCCGCTCGACGTGATCGGCGTGCGCAAGCTCGGCGTCCCGACGCAACCGGAGTTCGCGATGGGGGCGATCGGCGAGGGCGGTGCACGCTGGCTCGACGCCGAGATCGTCCGCCGTGCGGGGGTGACCGACGAGGAGCTCGATGCCGTCGAGCGACGGGCGCGCGACGAACTCGAACGACGCCTGCGCAGGATCAGGGCCCAGCATCCGCCGGTCGATCTCGCCGGTACGACCACGATCGTCGTCGACGACGGCATCGCGACCGGCGCGACGGCGCGGGCCGCGTGCCGGGTCGCCCGTGCCCACGGCGCGGATCGCATCGTGCTGGCGACCCCGGTGGCTCCCCGCGACTGGACCGAACGCCTCGCCGGCGTCGCCGACGAGCTCGTCGCGCTGTCGACGCCGCGCGGGTTCCGAGCCGTCGGCCATCACTACGACGACTTCGGTCAGACGAGCGAGGGCGAGGTGATCGAGCACCTCCGCGCCGCCTCCGCCCGCGCCCGCCCCGACCCGCCACCGAACGCGTGAACTGCGGTGGGGCCGGCCGGGTCAGTCGTCGTCGGGCTCGAAGTCGTGGGGGGTGGCGGTGGCGAGGTACGTCCGGAAGTCGGACACGATCTCGTCGATCTCCTCGTCGGTGAAGGAGTCGTCACCGACGCGCCGCACCGGGACGGCAGCCTCGTCGAGCAGGTCGGACGCGGCCACGATCGGCGAGCCCAGTCGGAGGGCGAGCGCGATCGCATCGCTCGGCCGCGCCGACTCGGTGTGCAGGCCGGTCATGGTCTCGAGGAACAGCTCGGCGAAGAAGATCCCGTCGCGCAGCTCGGTGATCGCCACCTCGTCGAGGTGCATGTCGGACCGCCGGAGCAGCGCGGCCATCAGGTCGTGCGTCTGCGGACGGATCGGCTCGGTGCCGCTGAGGGCGGCGGCGATCGCCATCGCCTCGGGCGCCCCGATCACGATCGGCAGCACGCGTTCGGGTGTCTGGGACTCACCGAGGAGGACGACGGCGCCGTCGAGGCTGCCCGCGTACACGCCGACGATCTCGACTGCTCGCATGGCGGTCATCTCAGCCTCCACCCGTGGGATCGGTGCGTTCGACGATCCAGCCGATGATGTCGGCCGTCACCTCGTCGCGGTTGGTCTCGTTCAGGATCTCGTGGCGCGCCCGGGGATAGAGCCGGATCGTCACGTCGGCGAGACCGCCGTCGACGTACCGCTGGCCGAGCACCTCGACGAGCTGGCCGCCACCGGCGAGCGGATCGTCGGAACCCGACACGGCGAGGATCGCGAGGTTCGTCCGGATCAGCGACAGCACCGCCGGGTCGGCGAGGCGGGCGCCGTCGGCGAAGAGCTGCGGAATCATCTCGGGCGGCGTGTCGAAACCGCACCACGGATCGGCGACGTAGCGGTCGACCTCGGCCTCGTCGCGAGAGAGCCACTCGAACCCGGTCCGGTGCTCGAACCCGACGTTGAACGCCTCGAGCCCGGCAGGCTCCTCGGCGTCGGCCATGCCGGCCGCGAGGAGGTCGATCGCCGTCGACCCGGAGAGTACGACGCCGGCATAGGGCTCGTTGCGATCGACGATCAGCGACTGCGCGGCGAACGAGCCCATCGAGTGGCCGAACAGGAACAGCGGCAGGCCGTACTCGCCGGCGAGGTGGCTGCTGTACTGGGCGACGTCGGCGATCAGCGCCGGGAACCCCTCATCGCCGAAGTCGCCGAGGCGCCCGCTGTCGGTGCGGCCGTGGCCCCGGTGGTCGTTCGCGAACGCCAGGTAGCCGGCTCGGTTGAGCGCCGAGGCGAACCGGTCGTAGCGAGCCGCGTGCTCGCCGAGACCGTGGGCGATCTGGACGATCCCGCTCGCCGGGCCCTCCACGCCGGTCCAGGCGTACGTGGCGATCTCGCGACCGTCGACGTCCGACACGAACGATGCATGCAGGGCAGTCATGTCGCCATCTTCGCACGACGGTGAGGCAGTGATCAGGGCCGTTCAGCGTGATCGGGTCGCACGGGCAGCGCCGGATGGGCGAGGCTGACGCACGATGGCGACGGCGACGTACGAGGTGGCGGTCCGGACGTCGTCTGCCGGCCGGCAACCTGCGGTCGGGGCTCGAGCGACTAGCTTCGGCGACTGCCGGGACAGTTGCTGTTCGACCACACGAGGGGGCATGCGATGTGGCAAGAGATCGGAACGACGCGCCTCACCGCGGCGGGAATCGTCGCCGTTGCCATGGTCATCGGCGCGGCGGCGGTCGTCGCCGTCGACGGTGGGGACGAGATCACCGCCTGCGTGAGCGAACGAACCGGTCGGGTGAGTCGCCTGGTCGACGACGCCGCGGACTGCCGATCGTGGGAGCGCCCCGTCAGGTGGAACGTGGAGGGCCCGGTGGGCCCCGCCGGCCCCTCAGGACCGCCAGGCGAGCGAGGACCGGAGGGAGCAGGGGGACCAGCGGGCGAACCGGGGCCGATCGGCGAGCGAGGACCCGCCGGCGCAGACGGGACGGCAGGCCCCCCGGGACCTGCAGGGGCGCAAGGACCGGCCGGCGAGCGAGGACCCGCCGGCGCAGACGGGACGGCAGGCCCCCCGGGACCTGCA
>CBFCWS010000212.1:0-6144 GCA_965601765.1 uncultured Ilumatobacter sp.
GGTCGTCGCCGTGCGCTCGTGTGTGGCACCGGCGGTGGTGGTGTCGGGGGAATGGTGCATCGTGGTCTCCTGGTCGGCCCGTCGTGCGGGGTGTTGTCGGACTCCACTGTGAGGGCGTACGCAGCTCGGGGCTTGGAGACGCTCTGGAGAACCTCTGGAGAGCCGGTCATGCCGGTCGACGTGGTCACCGCGTTCAACGGCATCTGGGGCGGCTGTGATGCCGCCATCGCAGAATCGCGGCGCGTCCTGCGCGCCGGTGGCCGCATCGGCATCACCTTCTGGGCACCGGGCCGTGCGCTCGATCTGCGCGACTACTTCATCACGCTCGGCATGTCGACGCCCGCCATCGGCGACGAGATGATCTCGCTGGCGAACATCGGCGAGCCCGGCGTGGTCGAGGCCATGCTCGAGGGCAACGGGTTCACCGACGTCGTTCGCACGGCCGCGTCGGCGATCCACGAGTTCGCCGATGCCGACACGACCTGGCGCGCGCTGCGCTCACCCGGGCTCGTCAAGCCGGCGCTCGACGCACTCGGCGAGGACGGGCTCCGCAGCCTCCTCATGCCGGCGCTCGCGCACTGCCGTGCAGCCGACGGCTCCTACCGCATCGTCAACGAACTGACCTGCGTCACCGCAACGGCGGCCTGAGGCATCCGACCGATGAGTCGTCGGGCGTTCCCGATCCGGCCACTGTGCGATCGGGTCGTTCGAGCGCCGATGCCGGTTCGCCACGACGACGGTCAGCGAAACCGACCCGAGACGGCCGGCGATCGCTGCGGTCGTCGACACCTTCGACATCCCCGTGCTCGTCGTCCCCGTGCTCGACCGCGGCCGATTCACTCGGCGCGGACGGCGTCGTCCACCTGCTCCGACTCGGGCTCGCTCGATGTCGGACTCGTGACCGGGTCGGCCGGCCCCCCGGCGTCGTCCGGATGGACGTCGTCCGGCGCGGCCGTGAGGACGGGGCCGTCACGATGCCCTAGCCGCCACACGGCGTACAGGATCGCTCCGAGGACGATCGGTACGACGTAGGTGAGGAGCCGGTACACCAGCACACCCGCGAGCGCCGATGCCGTGTCGACACCGGCTTCCACCAGCGCCGCCGTCATGCCGGCCTCGATCACGCCGACGCCACCGGGGGTCGGCACGAAGGAGCCGAGCAGCGTGACGACGAAGTAGATCCGGGCGAACTCGACCGTGCCGAGCTCAGGGCCGACACCGAACTCCCGGAGCGCGACCAGCAGGATCAGCGCGCTCGCGATGTGCGCGCCGAGGATCCGGGCCATCGGTCCGAACCAGCCCGCGGCCATCGTCCGCATGGCGTCGCGCATCTCGATCACGCCGTCGACCGCGTCGATCCGCCGAGCCAACGCAACCCGTCGCGAGACCGCCGCCCAGAGCCGGTCGACCTGGCGGATCAACCAGGCGCCGGCGCGATCCGACCCGAGCAGCAGCGCCCAGAACGCCACCGACCCGACGAGGACGGTCGTGATGACGGTGAAGCCCGCGATCTCGGTCGGACCCGGGCTCCCGACCGCCACCTCGACCCCCAGCCAGATCGCCGGCAACCCCCACAGCGAGAATCCGGCGAAGACCCCGTACGCGATGAACGCCGCCGAGAAGCGGGGCGTCGAGACCCCGCAGTCGCGTGCGATCGACCAGCGCAGCGCCAGCGCCAGCGGACCGCCCAGCGGGATGCCCTTGTCGGCGGCGGCGCCGACGTCGTGGATCGTGATCCCCTGGTACAGCGACACGTCGCCGAGAAGACGCCGGAACAGATCAGCGCGGATCAACCGCTCGAAGGCCGCCAACCCGATGACGATGGCGATCGCCGCCGACGACATCGTCGACATCTGGTCGAGCGCCTCGCCGATCGTGTCCCGCTGCCACCACACCGCGGCCGTGAGGAGCAGCCCGACCGCAGCCATGAGCAGCGTTCGGGCCCAGGTCATGCCAGAACGCTAGATGGGCCGCGTCGGCTGTACTGCTCGGAGGGCGCAACAATGTGGGTGTGGACGATGGTGTCGCGGTATCGGTGCGGATCGATCGCTGGCTCCACGCGGTCCGACTCACCAAGACACGGTCGGATGCGACCGCGGCGTGTCGCGGAGGCCACGTCGAGATCAACGGCGAGTCGGCCAAGCCGGCATCGCCGGTCGCCGTCGGGGATCGAGTCGAGGCGTTCGTCGGCGGGCGCCGCCGGATCGTCGAGGTGGAGCGGCTGATCGTGAAGCGCGTCGGCGCGGCGATCGCGGCCGACTGCTTCGCCGACCACAGCCCGCCGCCCCCGAAGCGGGAACAGGTCGCCGAGTTCGCGGTCCGCGACCCCGGCAGCGGACGCCCGACCAAACGCGACCGCCGGCAACTCGACCGCCTCCGCGGCCGGAGCTGATCCCGGCAACACAGCTCCGATGACGACGTCGGCACGCGGGGAGGTGTGAGATGTCGCCTCCCACAGCCGGACCTCCTGACGAAAAATCAACGATGCGATTCCAACGGGAGGACCCTCGGCCTGCGACACTGGCGGAGTGGGAGTCGCCGGGGAGGAGACCGACTTCGTCGTCGTGCTCGACCCGGCCGAATCCGCCGACGACGCGCGACGTCAGGCGGCGGTGTCGGGGCTCCCGGTCGCATCGATCGATCGGCGGCGGGTGTTCCACCTCCGGGGGAGCGTGACCGACGAGGAGCTCGATCGGCTGGTGCGCACGGTGCTCGTCGATCGCGTCGGCGGTGGCTGGCACCGTCGTGACGAGCTCCCGACCACGCCCACCACCGTCAGCACGATCGAGACCAGCCTCCACCCCGGGGTCACCGACCGCGAGGGCGCCGAGCTCGTCATCGCGGCCGAGCGTCTCGGGCTCGCGATCAGCGCGGCCAGCGCAGGCTGGCGATTCGACGTCACGGCCGGCGACGGGGCCCTCACCGACGACCATGTCGCCGAGCTCGCGACCGCGGTCCTGTCCAACCCCGTCATCGAGCGGTGGTCCACCGGTCACCTCCCGCCACCGTTCACCGATCCGGCGGCGACCGCAGCGCCGACCCAGGTCGTCGAGCTCCCGATCGACGATCGAGCCGCCCTCACCGACCTCAGCCGGGAGCGCCGGCTCGGGCTCAGCACCGACGAGATGCAGGCGATCGCCCATCACGCCGCCGGTCGCAGTCGCCCGATGACCGACGCCGAACTCGAGACCCTCGCGCAGACCTGGTCGGAGCACTGCTCCCACAAGACCTTCCGGGCGCTCGTCGACACCGGCGACGGCGAGACGATCGACGGGCTGCTCGACACCTACCTTCGTGCCGCCACCGACCGGATCGACGCCCCGTGGGTGCGGTCGGCCTTCGTCGACAACGCCGGCATCGTCGCCTTCGACGACCGGATCGACGTCGCGCTCAAGGCGGAGACCCACAACCACCCCTCGGCGCTCGAGCCGTTCGGCGGCGCCAACACCGGTGTCGGCGGCGTCGTGCGCGACATCCTCGGCGTGTCGGGCCGGCCCGTCGCGATCACCGACGTCCTCTGCTTCGGCAACGACGACCGGTCACGCGACGCCCACGAGCTCCCGGACGGCGTGCTGCACCCCCGCCGCATCCGCGACGGCGTGATCGCCGGCGTCGGCGACTACGGCAACAAGATCGGCGTCCCCACCGTCGCCGGCGCCATCTGTCACGATGACCGGTACCTGACCACGCCGCTCGTCTTCGCCGGCTGTATCGGCACCCTCCCGTCCGGCTCGAACCCGACCGAGCCGCAGCCCGGCGACGCGATCGTGGTCCTCGGCGGTGCGGTCGGCCGCGACGGGGTCGGCGGTGCCACGTTCTCCTCGATGAACATGGAGGCGACGACGGCCGAGGTCGCCGGGTCGTCGGTGCAGATCGGCGACCCGATCGTCGAGAAGGGACTCATCGACGTCGTCGTCGCCGCCCGCGACGCCGGCCTGTACACCGCGATCACCGACTGCGGCGCCGGCGGGCTGTCGTCGGCGGTCGGCGAGATGGCCGAGTCGCTCGGGGCGACGGTCGATCTCGACCTCGTCCCCCGCAAGTACCCCGGGCTCGCGAGCTGGGAGGTCTGGCTCTCGGAGGCGCAGGAGCGGATGGTCGTCGCCTGCCCCGACCCCCAACCGCTGCTCGACCTCGCCGCTCGGTGGCAGGTCGGCGCCGCCGTCATCGGCCACTTCTCCGGCGACGGTCGGCTCGTCGTCACCGCGCTCGAGGCGGGCAGACCCACCACCGTCATCGATCTCGACACCGGCTTCCTCCACGACGGTCGCCCCCGGCTCACGCTGACTTCGGGCCCGACCGGGGCCGACCGTCCGGCGCGAGCACCGGTGCCCGCGACCAGCGGCGACGAGCTCGCCCCGGCCCTCCTCGCCCTGCTCGCCCATCCCTCGGTCCGCTCCAACGAGGAGGTCGTGCGCACCTACGACCACGAAGTCGGCGGTGCGACGGTCCGCCGCCCGTACACCGCGGTCGACGGCATCGGACCCGCCGACGGCACCGTCGTCATCCCGACCGGCCCCACCGGGACCCGGGGGCTGGCCGTCGGCATCGGCGTCAACCCCCTGCTCGGCGATCTCGACGCCGAGGCGATGGCGTGGTCGGTCGTCGACGAGGCCGTCCGCAACGTCGTGTGCGCCGGCGGCGACCCGCGCGAGCTGTCGCTGCTCGACAACTTCGCATGGGGCGACCCGACCGACCCCGTGCTCCTCGGCCGCCTGGTCGCCGCCTGCCGCGGCTGCCACGACGCAGCGATCGCGTACGGCGCCCCGTTCGTGTCGGGCAAGGACTCCCTCTACAACCAGTACCGGCTCGCCGACGGCACGACCGACCCGGTCGCGTCCACGCTCGTCATCACGGCGGTGGCACCCGTCGCCGACGTCGCCCGGATCCCGCTCGTCGGCCTCGACCCGACCGGCGGGTCGATCTGGCTCGTGGGCCCCGTCGAGGGTGCGCTCGGCGGCTCGCACCACGACGCCGTGCACGGGACCGACCTCGGCGGCCCGATCCCCGGCCGCGATCCGGACGCGCCGCTCCGGTCCGCGGCGCTCGCCGACGCCATCGCCGACGGCCGGGTCCGCTCGGTGTGCGACGTCGCCGAAGGTGGGATCGCCGTCGCCGCCGCCCAGTGGGCCCTCGGCGGGGCGTGCGGCGCGCAGCTCGACCTCGACGAGTCGTCCGCGGTCTGGTTCGGCGAGGGACCCGGCCGATACCTCGTCCAGGTCGCCGACGCCGACACCGCCGCGTTCACCCGCCTCGTCCCCGACGCCCGGCGGATCGGCACCGTCCGCGGCGACGAACCTCGTCTGACGATCGGCGACCACCCGATCGACCTCGCCGCCCTCGACCATGCCTGGCGGGGCCACCACATGGCGCGGGAGCACGCGACGTGAGCGGGCCGTCGGTGCTGATCCCGGTCGCGCCGGGGACGAACCGCGATCGCGACCTCGCCCTCGCGTTCGCGCTCGCCGGGGCGCACCCGGTCGTCGTGCCGATCACCGCGGTCCGCGACGGCGACGTGAGGGTCGCCGACCACCCGATCCTCGCCGTCGCCGGCGGATTCTCGTACGGCGACGCCCTCGGCGCCGGGCATCTCCTCGCCCTCGACGTGGCCGACTGGACCGCCGAGTGGGCCGCCGACTCGGTCGATCGCGACCATCTCGTGTTCGGCGTCTGCAACGGCTTCCAGGCCCTCGTCGCCGCCGGCCTCCTCCCGGGCCGTCACGAGACGCCCGCCGCGCTCCGCCACAACGAGCGCCACCACTTCGAGTGCCGCTGGGTCACCCTCGCCCCCGACGATGCGCCCGGACCCTGGACGGACGGCCTCGACGGGCCCCTCCGGTGCCCCGTCGCCCACGGCGAGGGCCGCTTCGTCGTCGACGACCCCGACGACCTCGCGGGGCAGATCGCCTTCCGCTACGCCGACGCCGGCTATCCCGGCAACCCCAACGGCTCGACCGCCGACATCGCCGGCGTCACCGACCCGACCGGTCGGATCCTGGGTTTGATGCCCCACCCGGAGAACCACGTCCTGCCCACCCAAGACCCGCTCGCCGGTCGCACCCCCGGCGGCCTCTGCCTCCCCCTCTTCCGCAACGCCGTCCGATCCCTCACCACCTGACGTCGCGCATGGTGCCAGGCACCATG
>CBFCWS010000213.1:0-6144 GCA_965601765.1 uncultured Ilumatobacter sp.
GGTCCCGGCGACCGGGCCGAGGAGCACGCCCGAGCCGAGCATGACGAGCGTCGCCGGGATCGGCAGCACGGTGTCGGCCACGAGCAGTGCGACGATGATCACCGCCGCGAGTGCACGCGAGTCGGGGATCCAGTCGAGGACCCGCTCCTCGTCCCATCCGACGAGTGCAGCGGTGAGCCAGATCGCGATGATCATGCCGGCGGCGGCCGACATGATCAGCCACCACCGCGTCCGAGGGGGGATGGTCTCGAGCATCCGGGCTCTCACGCGGGTGGCGCTCAGGCGCCCACGTAGTCGAACGTCGGCCCGGCGCACAGGTGCGTGCCCGGGATCGGGCCGAGCTGCCGGAGCCTGGTCGCCTGCAGCTGGAGCCGGCTCATCAGACCGGTCGCGATCGGGTAGACGTCGGGCGAGTCGCTCCGCAGCGTCGCCTCCAGCGAGTCCAGCATCCGGCTGTAGGTCCGGTTGAACTCGGCGTTGAACTCGAGCTGGCGATCGGTGTACGAGTCGACGTAGTCCGCCGGTGACGGAACGACGGCGTAGACGTCGCGCGGCGGCGAGAGGGCGCGGGCGTTCAGCAGCTTCTGGACGAGATCGAATCTCCAGTAGTGGGCGAGCTCGTGGTCGCCGTCGTCGTGGTCCGCCAGGCTGAGCCCCTCCCCCTGGTGGATGATCTCGTTCACGGCGCGGTCGGCGTCGCGGCGCGACGCGATCGAGTAGAGCCGCCCCGGTCCGGGGTTGTCCCACGGTGCGAGCTGACGGCCGCCGCGGTAGCTGTCGTCGTGCGGTGGGAGTCGTCGCTCGACGTGGGCGTGGTAGAAGTGCCCGAGCGTCGGGCCGGGGTGCGGCTTGGCCGTCTCCGGGAGCTCGATCCGCTTGAGCATCGCGATCGACTCGGCGCCGAGTGGGAGGAGGTCGACGTCGGGACCCCACCCGTCCGGCCGTGCGGTCGAGCGCAGCAGCTTGCCCGGGAACACCGGGAGGTACGGCCGCTCGGTGAGGTTCGGCTCACCGCCGAGTGCGTTGAGCAGGTTCGACGACAGCCCCATGTGGAGCATCTCCTCGACGATCACCGCCATCAACTCGACGCGCGCCACCTGTGCGCCCGGGCTCCCGCCGTCGGCGGCAGGGCGGATCGACCAGTACGGGTAGAGGTACGTGGGGAGGGTCGTCAGCTCTGCTGCGACCGCCGACCGGACGTTGTCGAGGATCTCGTCGGACCCGTACTCGTGTACCGCGACGATCGAGTCCTGGAGGCGGGTTCCGTATCGTCCTGAGGCGGCGCGATCGCCGAACCCCGGGATCGAGCGGGCGAGTCCCCGTACGCCGCCGCCCATCCAGCGCTGCACCTGCGAGAAGTCCATGTCGTCAGCTTTCGTTCGGCCTGCCGAGCCCGCGAGCACGGTGTCGGGTACGGACCGTAGTCGCCTCGACCCGGCACACGGTGCGAGCGAGTCGGGCTAACTTCTCGTCGTGTCCGTCTTCGACCTGCCCCGCCTCAACTTCACGGGCCGGCTCAGGCTCAACCCCGGTACGGCCAACAACGAGGACTACGCACAACCGGGCGATGGTCAGGCCACGATGCCGTCGTCGTTCGGGGAGTTCGCCGACCAGCCGATGGGACTGCTCGAGTCCGGCCCGGTCGAGGTCCGGCGGTTCGGGATGGACGACGAGGCGTTCATCCGCTGGATCCAGGCCCCCCACACCTTCGACACGCCGACGGGTGCGCCGCAGTCGGGTGAGATCTTCCCCGCCGAGTGGAACTACTACGGCGACATGAGCTCGACCGCCGTCGACGTCTCGATCAGGGGGGTGCAGACCGAGCCGGGACGCGTCCACGTCGAGCGGGACGACCGTGTGGTCTTGACCGAGGCCATCGGGGCCGAGCTCGCGTTCCACGGCAACATCACCGACATCAACCCCGAGGGATCGCCGCCCGCCACGCAGTTCTTCGTCGACGGCCTCACGCTGTCGACCGGCGGCCGCTCGCTGATCTCCGGGGGGCGGACGAGCAAGGGGGTCGGGACGTGGATCAACTTCTACCGCAACGTCGCCCGTGTCGCCGACGACGGGTCGGGCACCTTCGTCCAGCACGTCGTCACCGGTGCCGACGTCGACCTGCCGGGGTTCGAACACGCCGACGGCGTCGTGATGCGCTACTACATCTACCTCCCGCTGCTCGACGACGAGCGGACGCTGCAGCAGCCCTGGCTCGAGCAGTACTACCGCGACCAGCGCGAGAACCCCAAGACCCTGGACATCGTCGGAACGCTCGCGCCGTACCACGCGCACGAGCCCATCGCAATGCCGCCCGGACGGCTGCTGATCTCGCGAACGCAGAACATCGCGACCGGGAGCTTGCAGAACAACGGCGTCGGCAAGGGGGTCGCGCTCGCGCCGGCGATCGCCCACCGATGCGACGACCTGCTGACCGTCGACTTCGTCGGCAGCTTCCCCGAGAAGTGGGACGCGCCGGGCGTCAACCCGAAGTACGACTTCGGTGACGTCACCCTGCGGGTCGCGCGGGGCGACGACGTCGCCCACGTCGGAACGGTGGCGTACACCGATGTCGCCGCCGGTGACGCCGCGGGCTGGCTGTTCGAGTTCGATCTCCCGGCCGAGGCGCGCGAGCTGCTCGCCGACGACGGCGCACGGCTCGAGCTGCACCACGCGACGGCGGGCGTCGTGCTCCGTGAGGTCGACTACTACGTCGTCTCCGATCAGCTCGCGGTCTACGCCGAGCAGGGCGGTCCCGACGACGAGTTCGTCAGCCAGGGCCCGGCGGAGCCGGTCTCGGTGTCGGTGTACCACCGCGGCGAGCGCATCGACGACGCCCCGCCGATCACCGTGTGGCGGTACCGGACCGTGCCGATCCAGGATCCCGGCGACGCCGTCGAGGTGACGACGGCGCTGCGGAGTGGCGAGGCGCTCACGGTTCCGACCGACGCCGCGAGCGCGTATCTGCTGACGTTCCGGGTCGATGGCGAGACCAACCCGCCCGCGGCGGAGTTCCCGCCCGGTGACTACTCCCGGTTCGCCTACCCGCCGGACGCGTTCGTGGTCACCTGGGCGCCGTCGATCAGCGTGCGCGTGCTCCCGAACGAGGACTACTCCGAGTACTACGAGGAGCCGACCGCCGCCGTCCCGGTCGCCAACGACGCGCTCACGTGGGACGTGGTGTACCGCAACGTGCTGCGCACCTATGCCCTGCTGTACCCCGCGATGAACAACAAGATCCCGCTCGCCGACGAGGCGGCGGTCACCGAGTTCGCCGAGTACGTCGCCGCCGCGATCGCCGAGGAGAACTGGGCGTCGAGCCGCTACATGCCGCCGACGCGCGACCTCTCCCGTAGCAGGCGACAGTTGCTCACCGCGTGGTGCAACAAGGTGTCGTCCCGTTCGGACTGACCCGACGCCCGCCCGCTGGTCAGTCGTCGCGGCGGTGCGTCGCGGCGAGCCGGCTGAGGAAGGTGGTCGTCGCGGCCGGCCACCCCTGCTTCGTCGGGTCCTCGTAGAAGTGGTCCAGGTACGTCGTGCGGAAGCGGGTGAACGCCTCGCCGTCCAGGTGCCGCTCGAACGCCGAGGCATCGAGGAACACCTCCTCGAACGTGACGGCCTGTTGCTGGTCGTCGGGCAGCCGGCCGCCACTCGCCCCGGCCGTCGGGGGGATGTCGACGGCGAAGGCGCCGACGTACACCGCGTACGAGAGCGTGTCGGGCTCGTGCTCGTGGACGGCCTGCGCCAACGCCACCAGCGCCTCCTCGAGCTCGGGTGTCAACCCTCGCCGGAGCGGCCACCGGCTGATCAGGTGGACCTGCTCGCTCGCCATGGTCGGCGACTGTAGCGGCCGTGGGCACGCCGGGCCGACGGGGTCCCGGGGGCCGCGGCCAGCCGCACGCCGCTCGGTCGGACCGGCGGCGCCCCATCGGCCGCGGTAGGTTCGCCGCTCGAACACATCGTGGCCGAAGGAGTGACCGATGAAGATCTCGATGGCGTTGGGGACGGGCGCAAGCCTCGATCCCACGCGGTTGGCCCAGCAGGTCCGAGACCTCGAACGTGCCGGCGTCGACCTGGTCTGGGGTGGTGAGATCTACGGGTTCGACCTCGTGTCGACGCTCGGCTTCGTGGCCGGTCAGACGAGCACGGTCGAGCTGATGACCGGGATCCTGCCGATCTACAGCCGCTCGCCCGCGCTGATCGCGCAGACGGCCGCGACCCTCGACACCCTCTCGCAGGGTCGGTTCACGCTGGGGCTCGGGTCGTCGGGGCCGCAGGTCATCGAAGGGTGGCACGGTGTCCCGTTCCGCAAGCCGCTGGCGATGACCCGGGACGTGATCGAGATCTGCCGCAAGGTGTGGTCGGGCGACCTGGTCGAACACGAGGGACGCGTCGTCAGCCTCCCGTTGCCACCCGGCGAGGGCACCGGGGCCGGCAAGGCGCTGCGGCTGATGTGCAAGCCGTACCGGCGTGACATCCCGATCGCCGTCGCCGCGATCGGCCCGAAGAACGTCGAGATGGCCGCCAGGCTCGCCAACCTCTGGCAGCCGATCCACTTCCTGCCGGAGAAGTTCGCAGACGTCTGGGGCGAGTCGCTCCGGGCCGGCCGGGCCGACCGCGACCCGGAGCTCGGACCGCTGCAGATCCTGGCCGGTGGCACCGTGGCGCTCGGCTCGGGACCGGCCGTCGACGCTGCGCGGCGGCAGGTCCGCAACAACATCGGCTTCTACGTCGGTGGGATGGGGTCGCGCGACAAGAACTTCTACAACGACCTGTTCAAGCGGTACGGCTACGAGCGCGAAGCGACCGAGATCCAGGATCTGTTCCTCAGCGGGAAGCGCGACGAGGCGATGGCGGCGGTCCCCGACGACTACGTCGACCGCGCCAGCCTCACCGGCGACGAGGGGCGGGTCCGCGAGCGCATCGAGGTCTACCGCGAGGTCGGCGTCACCCACCTCGACATCCACATCGCCATCGGGACCGAGCAGCCCCTCGCCGTCATCGAGAAGATCAGGACCTGGGCCGAGTAGGGGAGCGCCGGGCGGGCACTAGCTGGTGACGGCCTCGCGGTGGACCTGCGGGCTGACGCCGCGAACTCGCTTGAACGCGGAGCTGAGGGCGAACGGGGTGCTGTAGCCGACCTGCTGCGCGACGGCGCCGAGCGTGAGGTCGGGTGTACGGAGGAGGTCGGCCGCGAGGTCGATCCGCCAGTTCGTCAGGAACGTCATCGGCGGCTCGCCGAGCACCTCGGTGAACCGCTTGGCCAGGACGGCCCGCGACACACCGATCGCCGAGGCGATCGACGAGACGGTCCACGGCTCGGCCGGATTCGCCTGCATGAGCCGGATGGCGGTGCCGACGACCGGGTCGCCGAGGGCCCGGTACCACGCGGGTGGCTCGGCGTCGGGCCGGTCGAACCACTCCCGGAGGGCGGCGATGACGACGAGGTCGAGGAGCCGATCGAGGACGGCGACCTGGCCGGGATGGTCCTTGACGACCTCGTCGTCGAGGAGGGGCACGAGCGGGCACGCCCACTGCTCCTCGCGCAGCACCAGGACGGGGGGCAGGGTGCCGAGCAGCCGGTCGCCGATCTCGCCGAACGAGTGGTAGGCACCGACCATCATGATCGTCTCGCCGTCGTGGTGGTTCCCCCAGCTCCGCACGCCGAACGACATCGACTCCTCGACGGTCTCGCCGTGCTCGTCGCGGCAGTCCTGGCCGGGGAAGATCGTGATCGTCGGCTCGGTGTCGGGATGATCGACGACCGAGTAGTGGTCCGGGCCGCGCGTGATGGCGATGTCGCCGGCGCGCACGTGGAGCGGTTCGCCGCCATCGGGCAGGATCCACAGCCCGCCGCGGGGCACCGCCAGCAGCGTGAGGGGCGACTCGGCCAGGATCCGCAATCCCCACGGCGCCGTCCAGCTCGAGCGGAGCAGGAACGCCCCCCGGGCCCGCGGTCCGTCGAGGAGTCCGGCCAACGCGTCCATGTTCCACGAGCCTATGGCGGCCCGACCCCGAGTTCAGACGGTCGCGCATGCGGCCGAGCGTCTGAGCGATTCCCCGACCGGGCGGATTCCCGGACACTCGTGGCATGGACGACACCCACGAAGAAACCACCCGCACCACCCTCGTCATCGGGGCCACCGG
>CBFCWS010000214.1:0-6125 GCA_965601765.1 uncultured Ilumatobacter sp.
CCTCGGCCGGTCCCGCCCTCGCGGAGGCGGCCGACGCCGGGCTCGGCGTCATCGTCAAGGAGGCGGTCGCGAACGGCCGGCTCACCGCTCGCGACCCCGTCCTCGCGCGACGCCTCGACCGGGGCGGGGTCGGGCGGTCGCCGGATCAGCTGGCGATCGCCGCGGCGGCCCACCAGCCCTGGTCGTCGGTCGTCCTGAGCGGGGCCGCCTCGATCGAACAGCTCCGCAGCAACCTCGCCGCGACGAGCGTCACCCCCGACGAGCTCGCTGCGCTCCGCGATCTGTCCGAACCGCCCGACGAGTACTGGACGACCCGCAGCGCCCTCGCGTGGACCTGACCGGCCGGGCACGCTCGGCCGCATCGATGGTGGGGAGAACCCCACCGTCGCGACACCGGGATGCCGGGCTGCATTCGCACCCCGCCTGGTGGATGATTGCAGCATGACTACCACCATCGACTCGTCGCCGGCCGCCGGCCCGCCGGCTCCCACCGGCCGCCGCCGCTCCACCGGTCACATCGTCGCCATCGTGGTCGGGTGCCTGCTGCTCCTGCCCGCGGGCGGGCTGGTGCTCGGCGGCGGGGGCCTCGCCGTCGCCCAGGCGGTCGCCACCGACGACGACGGCTACTTCCGCTTCTCCATCGACCGCGTCGCCAGCGACGGGGTGGCGGTCGGCACGACCGATCTCTGGCTCGACGATGCCGACGCGGAGGCGCCCTGGGTGTTCGACTTCCTCGACGTCGACGTCCGCTTGCGCGCGACCGGCGCCGGAGCGACGGACGACCTCTTCGTCGGCATCGCCCGGGCGCAGGACGTCCAGCGGTACCTCGCCGGTGCGGCGTGGTCCGAGGTCGTCGAGGTGAACGATCGCTTCCCCCGCTACCGCGAGATCGACGGGGTGGCGGAGATCGAGCCACCGGTCGACCAGGACTTCTGGACCACGAGCCGCTCCGGGAGTGGGGAGCAGGAGCTGACGTGGGCGGCGCGGGGAGGTCGCTGGTCGATCGTCGTGATGAACGCCGACGGGTCGCCCGATGTCGCTGCCGACGTCGAGATCGGTGTCCGCTCGGGTGCCGTCACACCGATCGCGATCACGCTGCTCGTGGTCGGCGGCGTCCTCCTCGCCGGGGCCGTCGTGCTGATCGTCGTCGGTGCCCGGGGACGACGAGCCCCTGGGACTCCGGCGCCTCCCGCCTGGCCCACCCCCGGCGCAGGCCCCCGCGACGCGGCCCCGGCCCGGCCCGCCGATCCCCTCCCGCCGCCGACGGTCGAGCCCGCAGGTCCCGACGGTGGCCCGGACGTCCATCGGGCCGGCGTCGACCGCACGCCGTCGCACACCTGATCGGCACGCACCCGATCGACGCCGACGACGCCTCACCCGCTCCCGGAGCGCTTCGACGGCGTAGCCGGCGTGCCGCGCTCGTCGCCAGACGATCGACGGCTCACCGTATGCTCGGATCCCGAGCATCGTGATCTCTGCATGGTGACGACACCGGCGGGGTACGAGCGGGCGAGGCCGGTGTCGCCACCGACGAGATCAAACCCTTCCAGGCGAGGAGACAGACATGGGCATGATGGACAGCGTCAAGGACGCGATCAAGGGCAAGTCCGGCAAGGTCGCCGAGGTCGTCGACACCGCCGTCGAGAAGGTCGACGAGCGGACCGGCGGCAAGTACCGGGACAAGCTCACGAGCGGCGCCGGCAAGCTGAAGGTCACCGTCAGGAAGCTCGACGCCGACGCAGCGCCGGACGACGCGAGCGGCGCCGGCGATCCCGGGCCGTCCGACCCGGACACCGCCCGCCCGTCGTGATCCGCGCCGGGGCTCAGGCGGCGAGCCAGCGGCGGAGGTGCTCGTACACCGTCGGGTGGTTGACGACCTCCCAGTGATGGAGGCCGCCGACGTGGGCGTCGTCGATCTCGAACGGGATCTCGCGCGCCCGGCTCGTCCCCGACGCGCTCGGATACGTGACGAGGAGGTCGCCGACGAGGTGACCGAGCGGATGGTGCCGGTCCTGGGTGATCGTCGCGCCGACGAAGCAGTACGTCGTGTGGTCGAGGAACGGCACCTCGTCGCGCTTCGCCTCGTCGGCGAAGACCCCGTGGCCGAGGTCCTTGATGCCGTCGCTGCGCTCGTGCAGGAAGCGAGCGAGAGGTCGGGCCTCGGGCAACCGGTCGATCACCGGCACCGCCCGATCCACCACCCGCTCGAGCGGTGCCCCGAAGTGAGGCGTTCCGATGCAGACGATGTGACGGACCAGATCGGCCCACGGTCTCCGGTCGACGTCGGCGCGATGGGAGGCGCTGCGGATCACCAGCCCGCCCATCGAGTGGCCGATCAGCACGATGTCCCGCACCTCGACCGGCCAGGCCCCGACGACGTCGTCGAGGAGCTCGGCGAGCGACCTCGCGTTGATGCCGATCGGGAGTCCGGTGTTGTAGCGGAGGTAGACCGGCGTGTAGCCGAGCTCCCGGGCCAGCAGCGACCCGTAGCTGACCGCCGGCTCGCCGTGGCGCTTCTCGGCCCGCGCGAACCAGGATCGGTCGCTCTCGCAGAGCCCGTGCACGAACACGGCGATCCGGTCGGTGGCCTCCGGGTAGGCGGCCACGAGGCCGTCCCGGGTGGGAACGACGTCGCCACCGACGAGATGATCGCGCAGCGCCATCGGTGTGGCGAGCGAGGCGTACTCGGCGGCGACCACGTCGCCCTTGAGGCCGTTCAGCACGCCGACCACCCGTGCCGACCGGCTGTTCGGCGACCACGGCCCGGCGGGCGCGACGCCGGTGTCGGCCCCGGAGTTCGCGTCACATCGCGAACGTGCCTCCACCGCGACCGCACCGGCCCGCGGGACGGCGGCGCTCGTCCCCGCGACCGTGTGGTACACCGCGCGCGTCAGCCCGTGTTGCGCGAGCCGGATCGGTGTGACGACGGGACCGAGGGTGGCACCGAGGACGCCGTACGTTCGGCGCGAGAACGACATGTGGATGTGCTCGACCGAGCGGACGGCGCCTCGCAGCGCATCACCGACCAGGCGGCCGGTGTCACGGATCTCCTCGGGCCGCGCCATCCCCGCACCGTAGTCGGCCGGCGACGGGTCGGTCGGCGGCGCGCCGTGCTGCAACCTGGCATCATGCGGTGATGGTCAGTGACGTCACTCCGATGCGCAGCCCGTGGACGGTCCTCGACGGCGAACCGAGGCGCTCGTGACGGCGCCGAAGCGGCATCCCGTCGGCACGACGCGTGGCCACGCCGGGCAGGGGCCCACGGAGGTCCATGCCTGGGAGCTCACGTCCGCGGAGACGACCGTGGTCGTGTGGGAGTACGGCGCCCGCCTCGTCGAGATGTGGGCGTCCGACCGCGACGGTCGGGCCGCCAACGTCGCGGTGCGGCACCCGACGCTCCCGGAGTACGAACCCGGGACCGGCCCGCACGCCTACATGGGCGCGATGGTCGGCCGGTACGCCAACCGGATCGGGAGGGGCCGGGTCGGCATCGGCGACCGCGAGTACCAGCTGGCGACCAACGAGGGCCCGAACCAGCTCCACGGCGGCCCGATCGGGTTCGACCAGTACGTCTGGGAGGCCGACGCCGACGGACCCTCGTCGGTGCGGTTCCGGCATCGCAGCCCCGACGGCGACCAGGGGTTCCCCGGCGACGTCGCCGTCGAGGTGAGGTACTCCCTGGTCGGCCACGAGCTGTCGCTCGAGACGTCGGCGACCACCGATGCCGACACGATCATCGGGATGACCAACCACGCGTACTGGCACCTCGGCGGAGGCGGCGGTACGGTCGCCGACCACGTGCTCGAGGTTCCGTGTGACCGCTACGTCGAGGTGGACGACGCGGGCATCCCGACCGGTGAGGTCGTGCCGGTCGAGGGGACGCTGCTCGACTTCCGCACGCCCACCTCGGTGGCCGGGGCCGTCGCAGCGGGTGGGGTCGACCACTCGTACTTCTTCGCCGAGCCGACCGCGACCGGCCGCATCACGCACCCCGCGTCGGGTCGCGTCCTGACGGTGACCTCGGACCAGGTCGGGCTGCAGCTCTACACCGGGCAGCACCTTCCCGCGCCGTTCACCGGGATGTGCCTCGAGGCGCAACGGCTGCCCGACACCCCGAACCATCCGAGCTTCGGCTCGGCCGTCGTCCGGGCCGGCGAGACCTACCGGCACCGAGTGACCTACGCCTGCTCCGCCGGCGGGTGATCCGGCGATCGATGCGGCCGGCTGTTCCGGCGCTCAGCCGGTGACGACGGGGAGCCCCTCGGCCACCCAGCCGACGATGCCGTCCTCGATCTCCACCAGGTCGGTGAACCCGAGGTCGGCCATGATCGCCGTCGCCTGCGCGCTGCGGTTGCCCGTCCGGCAGTAGACGACGTACGGGACGTCGCGGTCGAGCTCGGCCACCCGCTCGGTGAAGTCGTCCTGGTTGATGTCGATCACCGTGGCGCCCTCGATGTGGCCGGCATCGAACTCCTCCTGCGTGCGGACGTCGAGGAGGACCAGGTCGGCCGGGGCGGCGGCCAGGATCTCCGCGCCCTCGATCGCCGAGACGGCCTCGGCGCGGCCCGCGCTCGACGCTGCCGGCGCGCCCGCCTCGTCGGCGTCGTCGCCCGAGCAGGCGGTGGCGAGGAGCACCGCGACGATCGTGACGGCGAGGACGCGAGAGCGGCGGGCCATGCCGCCAGCGTACCGACCTTTGTCCGGATGTTCGGATGGGTGTCGCCCCGCCTACGATCGGGCGCGGGGCGCGTGACAGGAGGGGGAGCGCACATGCCGATCGGACGACTCGAACGCGATCATCCGATGCCGCTCTGGGCGCAGCTCGAAGCGGAGCTGCGCCGGCGGTTGCAGGCGGGCGAGTTCGCCGACGGGGCGTTCCCCACCGATCTGGAGCTGACGAAGTCGTACGAGGTGAGCCGCCACACCGTGCGCGAGGCGGTCCGGCACCTGAACGCGAGCGGGGTGCTCACGCGCGAGCGCGGTCGGGGCACCGTCGTCAACCGGGCCGAGTTCGAGCAGTCGCTCGGGACCCTGTACAGCCTGTACCAGTCGATCGAGGCCACGGGCGTCGAGCAGACGAGCGAGGTGATCGAGCTCGGCATCGCCACGAGCGCCGACGCCGCGGCTCGGCTGGGGCTCGCCGCGGACGCCGAACTCGTCCACCTGGCACGCCTCCGACGCGCCGGTGGTGAGCCGATCGCCGTGGACCGCGCCTGGCTGCCGGCGGCACGCACACGCGCGCTCCTGGCGGTCGATTGGACGCGGACGGCGTTGTACACCGAGCTCGCCGCGATCGGCGCGCCGGTCCCGACGCACGGGTGGGAGCGCCTCACCCCGGTGGTGCCGGACGAGGACGATCGCATCGCCCTCGGGCTGCCCGCGGGCGCGGCCGCGTTCTTCCTCGAACGTGTCGGGAAGGTCGACGACGAGCCGATCGAGTGGCGCACGACCGTCATCCGCGGGGATCGGTACCGGTTCGTCGCCGACTGGTCGGCCGCCGGCGCCTCGTCGCTGCGACCGAGCTCCCGGTGACGATGGTGCGGCTACGGGAACCAGCGTGCGACCGGCGGCGACCACGTGCAGTATGCGTGAACACCTCAGGTCGACCCGAATGATCGCGGTGCCGGTCGTCGCCGGACTGCTCCTCGCCGCATGCGGCAGCGACGACGACGAGTCGTCCGGCGACGAGTCGTCCGGCGAGACCGTGCTGACGATGACCGACGCGTGGTCGCGGGAGCCGGCGGAGGGTCAGACGTCGACCGCCGTGTACGGCGTGCTGTCGAACTCCGGCGACACCGACGTCACCGTCGTCGGCGCGACGAGCTCCGTCACCGATCGCGTCGAGCTGCACGAGGTGCTCGAGGAGGACGGCATGATGCGCATGCAGGAGCGCGAGGAAGGGTTCGTCGTCCCCGCCGGCGGTGAGTTCGTGTTCGAACCGGGCGGCCCGCACGTGATGATGCTCGACATCGACCCGGCGACCTACCCCGATCCGGTCGACGTCGAGCTGACCTTCGACGGAGCCGACGCGCTGTCGTTCACCGCGGCGATCCGGGCGCTCGACGGCGACATGGACGACATGGAGGGGATGGACGACATGGAGGGGATGGACGAGGAGGGCGACG
>CBFCWS010000215.1:0-6121 GCA_965601765.1 uncultured Ilumatobacter sp.
GAGCACCGCCGACGCGGAGAACCACGTGGCCATCGACAGCACCATCGACGCGGCGAGCGTGGCGAGCTGCGACCACCGGCCCGACGGATCGGCGACGGCGGCATCGACGGGCGGCCGTGCCGACGGTGGGTCGGCGTGCGTCACCGGATCGGGGCGGCGGCCGGGCGGGAGCAAGGCCCGACAGGCGGGCTCATCCGTCGCGCCCGGTCGGGATCGGTGCGGTGAAGCACACCGCCGTGCCGCGGAGCGCCTCGACGCCATCGCCGCGGCGGACGTGGACGTCGAGCTTCGTGATCGGCTTGTCGTGCCGTACGTCGGTCACCTCGACCTCACCGACGATCGTGTCGCCCGGGCGGACCGGGGCCACGAAGCTCAGGTCGAGCTGGAGGAACACCGTGCCGGGTCCGGGCAGGTCCTCGGCGACGACGGCGTTGAGGATCGCGCTCGTCACCCCGCCCTGGACGACGATCTCGCCGAACGGCGAGGCGGCGGCCACCGCCTCGTCGTAGTGCAGCGGGTTGAAGTCGCCGCTGATCTCGGAGAACCGGACGATGTCCTCGCGGGAGACCTCCCGGGAGCGGGAGGCCCGCTGGCCGACCTCCGGTGCGCCGTCCGGCCAGACGGCAGGATCTGCGCCGTGATGGTCGCCGCCCATGTGTGCCCCCTCTCGGCCGGCCTCGACCGGTCCCCGGCGATCGTACCGGGCGGCGTCGGTGCGGACGGGTCGGTCCCGGCCGGTGGCCATCGGCGGGTGGTGCAGCACCACCGAGTCGCTCCCACGGCGAGTCGATCGGCGTCGACGCGGGCGACCTCGCCCGGCGAACCGGGTGGCCACCCCCGGCGCGCTCAGCTTCCGCGCGCGAGCTCGGCGAGATGGGCGAGCATCGCGAGCGCGAGGTCGGGGGACGCCACCAGCGCGTGGCGGAAGGTCTCCCGGTCGATCGCCAGCAGCGTCGCCGGGCCGGTCGTCCACACCGTCGCCGAGCGCGGGCCGTCGTCGAGCAGGCTGAGCTCGCCGAAGTACTCCCCGGGCCCGAGGATGGTGTCGCCTCCCGCGCCCCGGGTGATCCGAGCCTCGCCGTCGGCCACGATGAAGAACTCGTCGCCGTCGTCGCCCTGCTCGACGATCGTCGTCGGCTCGTCGAGGACGACCTCGTGCGACGCGACCGCGAGGTGGTGGAGCTGGCGCTTCGACAGCACGGCGAACAGCGGCACGGCCCGGAGCATCTCGACCCGCCGCCGCTGGCCGAGCTTCGCCAGCCGATGGCGGGTGCGGCGGGGGAATTGCTCGGTCGGGGAGTCGAGCTGGCGGCGCAGCTCGGCGAGCGCGGTCTCCTCGTCGTAGATCGCCGGCAGGACGACGTGCAGGACGGCCCGGCGCGACCGGAGTCCCTCGATCCTGACCGGGTGGCCGCCCGGCGACTCGACGACGAGTGCCGGGTACGACATCACGCCGAGCTCGACGGCCTCGTCCGGGTCGGCGTCGACGTCGACGATGCGGAGATCGAGTGTGGGATTGTCGCGGGCGATGATGGTCGCGAGCTCGACCATGGCGTCGCTGCCGGGGGCGAGCCGGCTGCCCGCCACCGTGATGCGGGCCGAGTTCATGGTGCGGCCCGCACTTCGATGGCGGTGCCGAGGTCGGCCTCGTCGTCGGGCACGTGCGCCACCGGGCCGGAGCAGCGCAGGTGACGGGTCGTCCCGTCGACGGTGTCGCGCCGATTCGTCGAGAAGCCGAGTCCCCACCTTGTCGGGTGGACGGCGGTCGGTTGCACGGTGGTCCCTCCATTCGCAGCCATCGGCAGTCGGTGTGTGGGTGACCGTAGTGCGTCCGGGATCCACGGCGAACTGCGAGCGGGCTCGGTCGGGTGGTGGGCGCTGCCCGACGCGGCCGCTGCCGCAGCCGGTGCGACCGGGGCCAGACTGGGCAGGTGGCGTACGAGAGCCCGGAGTACGAGGTGGAGCGTCGGTGGGGTCCGGTGGAGATCCGTCGGTACGCGCCCTACGTGGTGGCCGAGACGTTGGTCGGTGGTTCGCTCGAGGGCGCGGGCAACGGCGCCTTCCGCCGTCTCGCCGGCTACATCTTCGGCGGGAACGAGACGGCCGACGGTGGGTCCACGAAGATCGCGATGACGACGCCGGTCACCCAGGAGCGGGTTGGCGACGAGTTCCGGGTCCGGTTCATGATGCCGAGCTCGTACGAACTCGAGTCGCTCCCGACCCCGAGCGACGAGCGGGTCCGCCTCGACCGGGTCGGCGCTCGCCGGCTGGCGGCGATCCGCTACAGCGGTCGGTGGTCGAGCGACGGGTACGAGCGGCACCTCGCTCGACTCGACGAGGTGCTCGCCGAGCACGGCGTGGCGACGACCGGCGAGCCGATCTGGGCGCGTTACGACCCGCCGTGGAAGCCGTGGTTCCTCCGCCGCAACGAGGTACTCGTCCCGGTCGACGAGCAGCCGGGTGAGGCGACGTGACGATGGTGCGATGCCGGGTGGTCGTCCACGGCCGCGTCCAGGGCGTCTTCTTCCGCGCCGCGTGCGAGCGGGTGGCGAACGGCCTGGGGGTGAAGGGCTGGGTCCGCAACCGCCCGGACGGCTCGGTCGAGGTGGTCGCCGAGGGCAGGCGCGACGCGGTCGGCGAGCTGCTCGCATGGTGTCGGGAAGGCCCGCCGAACGCGCGGGTCGATCGCGTCGAGATCACCGACGAGCCGGTCGCCGCCGAACGCGGCTTCCGCGTGCGCTACTGACCGGTCGACCCGCCCGCGCGTCGAGTCCCCGGTCGCCGGCTGGTGCCGTCGCAGCCGAGTCGTGGATGCGAGCCTCGACCGCCGTCACGACGCTGCAGTAGCGTTCGCCGGGCGGGAGGTCACGAATGCGCAAGCTGAAGATCGCGGTGGTCGGGGGATCCATCGCCGGGTGCTCGGCGGCGATCCTGCTGGGTCGAGCCGGCCACGACGTGCAGGTCTACGAGCGGTCACCCGCCGGCCTGGTCGGCCGGGGCGGCGGGATCGGCACGCCGGTCCCGGTGCTGCAGGGGCTGATGGCCGCCGACGTCGTCGACGCCGACATGCCCCACCTCGTCGCCGACGCGATGCCGTTCGTCGTTCGCACCGAGGACGCCCCCGAGGTCGGCGCCCAGCCGTGGCGGATGCCGATGCAGCTGGCGGCGTTCCACTGGAGCGCGCTCTGGGGCCAGCTCCGTGGACGTGTGCCCGACGACCGGTACCACCGCGGGGCGACGGTGATCGACGTCGCCGAGTCGCCGGACGGGCCCCTCACGGTCAGCTTCGAGCAGGACGATCCGGTGACGGCCGACCTCGTGGTGTTCGCCGACGGGTACCAGTCGCTCGGACGTCGTCTCCTGTTCCCCGATGTCGGGTTGCGCTACCGCGGGTACCAGCTGTGGCGGGGGCTCGTCCCCGAGTCGGTGCTCTCCGATCCGGACGTGCTCGGCAGGAACTGTCCCCGCGTCTCGTACCCGACGATGCCCGGCAACTTCGTCTGCTACTTCGTGCCGGGCGAGGACGGTTCGACCCGGCCGGGTGAGCGGTTGGTCAACTGGGCCGCGTACATCCCGGTCCCCGAGGAGGACCTCGCGACGTTCATGGTCGACCGGGCGGGTCGTCCCCGCGACGGTGCGATCCCGCCGGGCGAGATCCGTCCCGAGGTGGAGGAGTCGTTGAAGACGACGATGGAGGCCGAGCTGCCCGAGTACTACGCCGCGATGGTGCGAGCCACGCAGCACACGTACGTCCAGCTCATCTACACGGCGCGCATGCCGGCCTACCACCGGGGAGCGGCGTGCCTGATCGGCGACGCCGGTGCCGTGGCCCCGCCGTTCACCGGCTCCGGGGTGTTCAAGGGCTACCACAACGTCGAGAACCTGCTCGAGGTGTTCGACCGCCACGACGACCCGGTCGCCGCGCTCGAGGAGTGGGACGCCGACCAGGTGCACCGGGCCGATCGGCTCCTCGCGCTCGGCGACCAGATGGAGCGAGCGTTCATCTGGGACTCGCTCGACCTCACCACCGCCGACGCCGAGTCGACCGAGGCGTGGTGGCGAGCCGCGGTCCAGTTCCCCGACGACTTCACCTACGAAGCGAAGCGCTGATCGCTCGGGGTACGCCCGGCGACGACGGCGCGGATGCGCGGGAGGCGGGTGTGATGGCGACTCCCGCGGGCGGACCCGCTCGACGTCACCGAGGAGTCGGGCGCGGCCGCGCGCCGCCGCCGGGTCCGAACGGCACTGGTGGACGTCGGTCCGGCGTCGGACGGTGGAGGTGGTTCCACACGGAGGTCGACCATGACAACCCGACGGCTCACGCGGGTGCTCGCCGGCGCGGCGACCCTCGGCCTGCTGGCCGCCGGCTGTGCGAGCGACAGCGTCGTCATCGACCGACCGCCGGCGAGTGATGGCCCGGGTGAGGTGTCGGAGGCATCCGATGCCACCCCGTCGAGCGGTCTCGCTGACGATGCGGGCTCCGCCGACGACGGGCCGCACGCCGACGAGCCGGGGACGACCCTGCCGAGCGGCGACCCGGTGGGTGACCGGGTCGACACGTCGACCACCGACCCGGTCGACGACACGATGCCACCTGCGCAGTCGGTCGAGGTCGTCGAGCCCGGGCGCGCCCCGGCCACGTCACCGTTCGCCGACGACGAGCTGACCGGCTGGGTGCAGGACCTGGTCGTCTGGCGCGACGGGTTCCTCGCGATCCGGCGAGCCGACGTCCCCCGCCCGCTCACCGAGCTGCCACCGGCGATCGCCGAGCAGTTCCCGGCCGAGATCCGCGACCTGTTCCCCGACGGGCTGCCGGGCACCGTCGACGAGGCGATCGCCGTGGTCGAGGACGCCGGGCTGATCGCCGAGGCGGCCGAGGCGGTCGAATCCATCCCCGGCGCCTACGACGCGATCTTCGGGACCGAGATGCCGGCGGGGATCTGGCAGTTCGCCGCGTCGGCCGACGGCGCCGTGTGGGAGCGGCTCGATGTCACCCTGCCGGACGGCATCGCCGAGATCTCCGACGTCGCGACGGTCGGTGACCGCCTCGTCGTCGTCGGTCACCGACCGTTCACGGAGGAGCTGCTCGGGCCGGTCGAGGTCACGGTCGCGTGGACCGACGACCTCGAGTCCTGGGAGACGGCGGTCGTCGCAGCCGAGCGGCCGGTCGACCTGCCCGAGGAGGTCAGCCTCGAGATGGCGGCGAGCTCGGTCGTCGCCAACGAGACGGGGTGGATGGTCGATTCGCGCGTCTTCGCCGAGGTCGGCGGGGTCGACCTCCCGAGCGACCCGTCGCCGGAGCTGCTGCCGTACGTCGTCCAGGACGTCTCGGGATGGCCGCAGCCGGTGTCGTCGCTCTGGTTCGGGGCATGGGACGGCGAGCCCGTCGCAACGGACCCCGTCCCCGCCGACGCGACGCCCGTCGTCGACAGCGTGGTCGTCGCGACCTCGGGCGGGTTCGTCTTCCTCGGGCAGACCGCCGGGTCGGCGGCCGGGGTCGATCCCACCGCCGACACCACGGCCGTCGACGGGATCTGGGCCGAGCCGCCGGCCGTCGCGTCCCACACCGCCGACGGCGTCGAGTGGGTCGAGCGGTCGCTGCCCGACCGGGTCGCATGGTGGCCCTGGTCGCGGTTCGTGCAACCGCTGACGGACGGCTTCGTCCTCGTCGTCGGCGACGACGACTCGGTCGCCTATCGGGTCGACGCGCGTGCCGAGACCTGGACGCGGATCGAGGTGCCCGGTCTGCCGGCGGGTGGGTACGCGCAGTCGGTGGGCGCGGACGGGTACGTCGTCGACGCATACGTCGGGAACGAGGGGGAGCTGGAGCAGTGGATCGTGGCGACACCGGACGGTGAGCGCTGGTATCTGGAGCGGTACAACACGTTCGACCCCGACGACGTCAACATCATCGAACCCGCTCCCGGTGGCTTCGACTTCCGCGTGGCTGCGCTCCACGACGACCTGCTGCTGGTCGGCGATGCCGTCGGGAGCGGAGACTGGTACACCCTGACGTTCTGATCCTGCCTGACGTTCTGATCCTGCCTGGCTGGTCGTGCCCGGCTGATCCCGACACGATGCTCCCGACCCATCGATCTCGAGCCGGCGGTCTCGCCGTGCC
>CBFCWS010000216.1:0-6083 GCA_965601765.1 uncultured Ilumatobacter sp.
CCACGCCACCGCACCCGCCGCCGCGCCTCGTCTCAGCGCCTGCCGTCGATCCATGATCGACGACGATAGCGGGACGGAACCGCGACACCGCCTCGGGAGACGCCGGCCGGGTCGTGCTGTCGGTGAGCGCCGGCCGATGTCCGATCAGCGGGTGACGACATCGCGCCAGGTGTGGCTGGGTGCGAAGCCGAGCAGCCGCTTGGCCTTGTCGATCGCGTAGAAGGTGTCGAACCCGTCGATGGCTCGGCGCGCGGGGACCCCATCGTAGAACCGGTCGTAGACCTCGGCACTCGTGATCGCGACCGACGTGTCGTCGTTCGCGACGTTGAAGACCTCGTAGCCGAGGCCGTCGGTCCGCAGGCAGCGGTCGACCATGTGGCCGAGATCGCGGGCGTCGATGTAGGCGAAGATGTTGCGGCGCCGGAGCGCGGGATCGGCCACGAACGCCGGGAACTTGCTCGCGTACTCGTGCGGTTCGATCACGTTGTTGATGCGCAGCCCGTAGACGTCGATGCCCGATCGCGCCTGGAACGAGCGGGCGGTCGCCTCGTTGACGACCTTCGACATCGCGTAGCTGTCGTGGGGCACGGTCGGATGCTCCTCGTCGACCGGCACGTAGTCGGGACGAACCTCACCGTCGGCGAAGCAGATGCCGTAGGTCGTCTCCGAGCTGGCGAAGACCACCTTCGGGATGCCGAGCTTGACCGCCGCCTCGATCACGTTGTACGTGCTGAGGACGTTGATGCGGAACGTCTCGTTGTCCGGTCGGACCAGGATCGCCGGGATCGCGGCGAAGTGGACGACGGCGTCGTAGGCGGGCACGCCGGTGCCCGGCTCCAACTCGTCGTGGCGCGCGTAGCTCGTCAGCGCATCGAAGACCTGTCCGCCGTCGGTGAGGTCGATGCGGAGATCGGGTACGTCGTCGCGGCCGAGGGGGAGGAGGTCGGCGTTGGTGACCCGGTGACCGGCCCGAACGAGGTGATCGATGGCATGGCGGCCGGCCTTCCCGCTGCCGCCGGTGAAGAAGACACGCATGTCAGCGAGCCTACGGACCGGTCCGGCCGGGTCACGAGTGGCGGGTCGCCCGCCGCCGGTTCGCCCGCCGCCGGGTCACTTGCAGAACGTCACCAGGCTCGTGTTGTGGGCATCGTCGTTCTCGCCGTCGGTGAGTCGCCGGCGGCTCGTCAGGCTGACTCGGTAGGAGCAGCTCGCCCACGCGCTGATGTTCTCGCTATGGGTCCCGGCGCCGCCGCGAGGGGTCGACCAGCCCGGCAGGGGCGGGATCACCGTCCCCGGAGCGCTCCCCGAGGCGCTCGTGATCGAGAGGCTCCAGGAGTCGAGCAGCTCGTGATCGACGGTGGCGAGGACGTCGAGCGCCGTGCTCAGCGGGGAGCACGGCGTGCCGCCCGGGCCGGTGAACTGGACGAGGTCGAGCTCGCGCACCTCGTTCCAGTTGTTGACACGAACGTCGTTCGTGCGGTTCGTGAACGTGGTGCCGCCCGTCACCGGTCCGGCCTCGAAGACGAGCACGATGCTCGTGCCGTTCCGGGGGTCGGACACGGCGGTGCCCGCACCGTCGCCCGGTGCCGCCCCGCCGGGTACGGCGGCGCCGGAGTGGAAGCGCAGGAGCGGGCCGTAGAAGCCGTCGTCCAGGCCGTTGGGATCGACCTCCACCCAGCCGTCGGCGTCCGGTTCGATGACGTGGTCCGGCGGTGAGCCCCACGGGCCGGGTCCCGCAGGCTGTGGCGTGACCGCCGGTGTCGCACCCGTTCCGGCCACGACGATCGACTGGAACGCCCACTCGAACGCGTCGGCGCTCACCTTCCACTGGATCAGCCGGGCGCCGACGACGACCGGGGCGACCATGGCGGGCCCGGTGATCGGCACCGGCACACCGGGGTCGGCGGGGTGCTCGTAGAGGAACCGATAGCGCATCGGTGTCGCCGACGGACCGGGCTCGGTCTTGGGGCAGAAGCCCTTGAGCTTCAACGCTCCCGTGAAGCCGAAGTCCGGCCCGCCCTGGCCGAAGAACGACGTGCTCGTCAGACCGCTCACCGGATCGAGATCACCGTAGATGTGGAAGTTGCCGATGTGGGTGAACAGCGGGTTGTCGACCGGGGGTGCCTGACCCTCGACGCACAGCTCCACGCAGGCGCAGCGCGACGAGTTCTCGCGGTCCGGGCCACGCCCGCGCGACGGGGCTTCGTCGAGCACGGTGACGCCACCCGACTCGACCTTGAAGAACAGGTCGGGCCCGCCGACGAGCTCGACGTCGACGAACGGGGAGAGCGGCGTCTTGTGGAAGTCCGACGTCAGGTAGTCGATCCGGAAGTGCCCGTCGCCGGTGGTCACGTCCGACCCGAGGTCGTCGTGCTGGAACCAATCGGCGTCGTACGCGGTGACGGTCAGCCCGGCGATCCCGATGTCGGCGTCGCAGTCGCTCACGCGTCCACAGATCGTCCATGCGCCGAAGTGGGCGCGCACGGCACACCAGAACTTCTGTGTGATGCAGTGGTCCCAGTGCCAGTGCGGCGACTGGTCTTCGCCGACCTCCCAGGCCGGGTCGAGGGTCGTCACGGTGAACTGCAGCGGCTCGGCCGCCGGTGCGCCCTCCTTCAGGCGCGGGACCGTCGAGCAGCGCACGTCGACCTCGAACGGCCCGTCGCGGTACGCGTCGTCGGACAGCTCGATCGTGAACGCGCCGTCGTCGTCGGTCCGGCCCTCGCCGATGAGACGATCAGCCTTCGCGGCGACGTCGCGATCGGTCACGAACCCGATGGTGCGGGTCACGCGGGCGTTCGCGAGTGCCGCCGAGTCGGCAACGGGGTCGGGCCGGTAGAGCCGGACGACCGTATCTGTGAGTTGCTCGGTGCAGTGCGGGCAGATGTAGCCGCACAGCGTTCCGGTGAATCGATGTGACATCTCGACCGACCTTCCTGTCGTTGGTGACGTCCGCGTCGTGGGTGACGCCCGCGCAGCATCGCGCGATCCGTCGCGTCCGTGCTCGGAATTTCGCAGCGACGATCACCCGCCCGGCGGCCTGCAGACGGGTTCGACGCCGGTGAGGAAGCGGAAGGCGTCTCGGAGGCCGACTGGGTCGTTCGGGGCGACGGTGAGCACGCCGACGTCGGTCTCGAGCAGGCCCCAGGCGATGATCTCGGCTGCGTGCTCGGTTCCCTGCTCGAACCATCGCGCCGGGCCACGCCAGTGTTCGAGGCCCCGCATCCGGACGAACTCGCTCCGTTCGTCGTCGGTGAGGTGAGCGTGCGTCCAGGCGTGCGCGACCTCGTGCAGCACGACGCGCTGCCGCAGGAGCTCGGGGGCGTCGGCGTCGAAGCACAGGTGGATCTCCGGCACCGGGTCGGCGGGGACGAACACAGCGACGTGTCCGTCGCACCCCGAGCGGTCGTCGTGGGTGTCGACGGCCACGGGGGGCACCGTCAGCCCGGCGAGCTCGTAGCGTCGCAGTGCCCACTCGAGGATCGTGTCGTCGGTACCGGCGGCGTCGCGACCCGGCGCCCGACGCGCCGGATCGGCGTGTCGTGACATGGCGGCCTCCGGTGGGTGCGACGATCCCTCGGTGCGCGACGCGCCGGCCCCGCACGCCGCCGCGAGCAGCACGACTGCGAACGTCCATCCCCGGGTTCTCGCCATCCCCCGACGGTGAGCCGGAGGGATCTGGCGGGGATCTGGCCGCTGTCTGACCCGCGTCGGGCGACGGCGTCACCTCGACGCAGTCGTGATCCTGGTGAGGCCCTCGATGGCCGTTCGAACCGCGTCGGTGACGTCCATCGCCGTCCCCGCCGACTCGGCGAGCAGCAGGTCGTCCGCGCCGAGCTCTTCGCCGACGAGCTCGCGCAACCGCTCGTACTCGGCGTCGTCCCAGTGCGGGCGACGGTTGTCGCGCTCGACCCTCGCCCGATCGGCGGCGGCGAGCAGCGTCGCGCCGAGGTGCGCATCGGCCTGGCGGGCGGCGAGTCCGGCGGCGAGCTCGAGCAGCCAGGGTGCGAGCAGCCGGTGTCCCTCGCCGGATGATCGCAGGTGCGCCGAGCAGCACTCGATCAACTCCGCCGTCGCGTCGGCGAGCCGGCCCAACTCCCGCAGATGGAGCGAGACGGTCGCCCGCGCGGCCATCTCGGTCGGAGTGCCCGGCGCGGTCTCGCCGAGGTTGCGGACCAGGCTGCGCTGGGCGGCGAGGGCGGCATCGAGATCTCCCTCGAAGTGGACGATCGCCGCCCGCTCCTTGAGGATCACGTTCTGCACGAACATCGGCAGCGTGACGTCGAGCGACAGGCAGCGGTCGATCAGCTCACGGGCGCGCGCGAGATCGCCGGTCAGTCGTGCCGACCACGCCAGATAGGTGGCGGCCTCGGCGAACCCGGCGGCGTCCCCGTCCGGCTCGAAGGTGCCGATGGCATCGGTGAGGAGTAGCCGTGCCTCCTCGTGGCGGCCTTCCCAGACCGCGTAGGCCCCGCGCTTGGTGGTCGCCCGCGCCGCTCCGAGACGATCGCCGGCCCGATCGAACAGCGTGGCCGCGACGGCCCAGCGGTCGTCGTCGAACCAGCCGGGCCGGTAGTCCCATCCGACGCCGATGCTCAGCGCCTCGCCGGCGAGGCCCCAGTCGCCGACCTGCATCGCGAGCTGGTAGGCGTGGTTGTCGTCCCGGTGCTCGACGCCGCGGTCGCCTCGCCAGTACGCCAGGAACGAACGGGTGAGCGCGAGCCGGGCGGCGACGTCGAGGTCCGAGCAGCGGCCCTCGCCCACCCGCTCGCAGATCAGCCGGGCGTCGTCGATGCGTCCGTCGAGCAACCAGTGCCAGCCGGCCGATGCGGCGAGGCGCTCCGCCTCGCAGTGGCGGCCGGCGTCCACGAACCGACCGGTGGCCGCCAGGATCTCCAGCCGCTCCGGACGCAGTCGCGAGACCGCGTCGGTGAGTCCGCCACCCGAGCGGTGCAGCGCCCAGGAGTCCTCGGCGAGCGCCAGCACGTGGTCGTCGTGCGCGCCGAACGCCGCTGCGGACGCCGTGCCCTCCGCGAGGCGATCCCCTGCGAAGTGCCGGATCGACTCGAGCATGCGGAAACGACCGCCCGGGCCGGCCACGGTGTCGACGAGCGAGTGGTCGACGAGCCGGTCGAGCAGGTCGGCCGCCAGTTCGTCACCGCCGACGACGGCGTCGATCACGGAGATCGCGGCGGGCAGGTCGAACGACCCGACGAAGACCGACAGCCCGTCGAACGCCCTGCGCTCGGGATCGGAGAGCCTGGCGCGACTCTCCTGCAGGGACGCCAGCAACGACGGCGGCCGGTCGTCGTCGGCGCGCAGCTCCAGCAGGCGGAACCGTTCGGTGAGCGCGTCGACCAGCTGCCCGGGCGACATCGTCCTGGCCCGTCGGGCGGCGAGTTCGAGGGCGAGCGGCAGTCCGTCGAGGCGCTCGCAGAGCTGCACCACGGCGAGCGCCTCCTCGGCGGTTCGGCTCCAGCGTGCGCCGGCGGCGGTGGCGCGCTCGACGAAGAGCCGCTCCGCGTCCGACGACGTGACGTCGGGCCACCGCGCCTTCTCGGATGCGGGCCGGTCGGACGTCGACAACGGCGCGAGCGGGAAGATGCGCTCGCCGAGGTTGCCGAGCGTTCGACGACTGGTGGCGACGCAGCTGATTCGAGGGCACTGCTCCAACAGGCGCCGGACGAGTCGTGCGCTCGCGCGCGGCTGGGACTCGCAGTTGTCGACGACGAGCAGTGCCGCGCGCGGCCGGAGGTGGGCGACGATCGAGGCGACGGCTGCCGTGTCGGAGGTGTCACCGTCGACGGCGCCGGGCGCTCCCTGCGCCAGACCGAGCTGGGCCGACACCGAGGCGGCGACGTCCGCGGCGTCGTGCACGCCAGCGACGTCGACGAAGAGCACGTCGCGGCCGTCATCGATCCGCCGGGCCGCCTCGAGTGCCAGGCGGGTCTTGCCCACCCCGGGCGGCCCCACGATCGTGACCGACCGTTCACGCTCCAGGAGCCGTGCGAGATCGGCCAGCTCACGCTCGCGGCCGACGATCGACGAGGTGGGTGCCGGCACGAGGAGGCGCGGCGACGGGG
>CBFCWS010000217.1:0-6054 GCA_965601765.1 uncultured Ilumatobacter sp.
CGGCCGTCGGCCGCGAGCCGTGCGAACAACGCGGTCGAGTGCGGTTCGTGGCGCTCCCGCACGACGTCGCCGAAGTCGGCGACGTCGAGATCGAGGCCGCGGTCCGAGACGATTCGACCGCCGTCGATCGGGTACCCCTGCTCGTCGCGCAGCGACACGAGCTCGGTGTGCGACCCCCGTGCGCCGAGGGACGGGAAGTCGAACCCGGCGACCCATCGCACGAGTGCGATGGCGGCGTCGTGGGCACGCTCGAGGTCGTCGGTGAGCGCGACGACCTCGTCCTGCGACGGGATCCGGTGGAAGCCACCGGCGCGGACGTTGACGGGATGGATCGGACGGCCGCCGACGACGTCGAGGATCCGGTTGCCCGTCCGCTTCAGGTGCAGGACGTCGTCGAGGAGATCGGGCTCGAGGTGCGCGAGGTCGAACGCCGAGTCGACGCCGACGAAGTCGGGGGCGTGGAGGAACGCCATGTGGAGCACGTGGCTGGCGATCCACTCGCCGCAGTACAGGAGCCGGCGGAGCTCGCGGATGCCCGGTTCGGGCCGGACGTCGTCGATCGACTCGATCGCCTGACACGCGGTCAACTGGTAGGCGACGGGGCAGATCCCGCAGATCCGGGCCGTGATGTCGATCGGCTCGGCGAAGCCGCGACCGCGCAGGAGGGCTTCGAACAGGCGCGGTGCCTCGAAGATCTCGAGCTGCACGTCGTCGACCACGCCGTTGCGCACCGTGACGTGCAGCGCGCCGCCGCCCTCGACCCGCGTCAGCTCGGGGACGTGCAGGTCGACCGTGCGCAAGGTCATGGGTGGTCTCCGTCGTCGAGTCCGCCGAAGCTGGACGTGTTGTAGGTGTGCAGGAGGCGATCGACGACGACGTCGTCGACATCGATCTGCCGCAACCGGCGGCGCAGTGCGCCGAGGTTGGGGCTCTCCATCGGACCGAAGCAGCCGTAGCAGCCGCGGTGCACCTTCGGGCAGAGGGCTCCGCAGCCTCCTCGGGTGACCGGCCCCAGGCACGGCGCACCGTGCGCGACGAGCACGCAGTTCGCCCCCGTCGCCTTGCACTCGACGCAGACGCACGTCGTCGGGAGATGCGGGACGTGACGGTCGAGCAGCGCCGCCAGGACGGCGAGCAGCTGCGATCGGTCGACGGGGCAGCCCGGCACCTCGAGGTCGACCGGCACGTGGTCGGCGATCGGGGTCGAGCGGGCGAGCAGGTCGAGGTACTCGGGATGTGGGTAGACGGCGGACGTCCACGCTGCGAGGTCGGCCCGGTCCCGCAACGCCTGGATGCCGCCCGCTGTCGCACACGCCCCGATCGTGACGAGGAGCCGGGACTGCGCCCGGATCTCGGCGATCCGCCGCAGATCGTCGGGGGTGGAGATCGACCCCTCGACGAGCGAGATGTCGTAGGGACCGTCGACGGCGGCGCTCGTGGCCTCCGGGAAGCGTGCGATCCGGAACCGATCGGCGAGCGTCAGCAGCTCGTCCTCGCAGTCGAGCACGCTGAGCTGGCAGCCGTCGCACGAGGCGAACTTCCACACGGCGAGCGTCGGGGCAGCGTCCGTCATCGCCCGTTCACCACTCCTCGATCGCGAGCTCGGACGCCACGCTCGGGTAGCGCACGACCGGTCCGTCCCGGCACACGATCAGGCCGCCGAGCTGGCAGTGGCCGCATCGCCCGACGCCGCACTGCATGTTGCGCTCCAACGTGAGCTGGACCTGGCCGGGAGTGGTGCCGTTCGCGATCAGCGCCTCGGCGGTGAGCCGCATCATGACGTCGGGGCCGCAGACGAGCGCGTGCAGCCGCAACGTGTCGATGCCCGCGTCGGCGAGCACCTCGGCGACCGTCTGGGGCACGAGCCCGACACGGCCGTCCCAGGCCGGCGCCGGACGGTCGACCGTCGGGAAGACCTCCACGCCGGCCGCCGACCACCGGTCGTACTCGGAGCGGTACAGCAGATCGTCGACGCGGCGGGCTCCGACCACGAGCGCGATCCGCCCGTACCGCCAACGACGCCCGAGGAGGTCGTAGATGGCCGATCGCAGCGGCGCCAACCCGATCCCGCCGGCCGCGACGAGGACGTCGCCGTCGTGGTCGAGGTCCCACGGGGTCCCGAACGGTCCACGCACCCAGAGCTGGTCGCCGCAGCGGAGGCGGTGGAGCGCGCCGGTGATGGCGCCGCCGCGCCTGATCGTGTACTCGTGGAACGTCGTCTCGGTCGGTGGCGAGCTGATCGAGATCGCCGCCTCACCCACCCCGAAGGCGCCGACCATGCCGACCTGCCCCGGCCGGAAGGCCGGGGCCTCCCCGCTGGTGGGCACGACGCGCAACGTGACGACCTCGGGGATCTCGTCGACCACCTCGACGACGGTGTGCACGACCGGCTCGGCCATCGGGTCGACGGCCCAGCGGGGCGTCGCGAGGGACGTGCGCACGCCGTTCACGACGTGGCCTCCTGTCGCGGACGCAGCGCCTCGACCTCGGCGGTGATGTCGATCCCGACCGGGCACCAGGTCACGCAGCGCCCGCACCCGACGCACCCGGACTCACCGAACTGGTCGTGCCACGTGCCGAGCTTGTGGGTGAGCCACTGCCGATACCGCGACATCGCCGACCCGCGGTGCGGCCGGCCGCCGAGCGTCGAGTACCACGTGCCGAAACAGGAGTCCCAGACCTGGTTGCGCGTCGCCGTCGAGCCGTCGAGCGACACCTGGTCGTGCACGTCGGTGCAGAAGCAGGTCGGGCACACCGCCGTGCAGTTGCCGCAGGTCAGACAGCGGTCGGCGACCTCCGACCAGCGCGGGTGGTCGACCGCCATCACCGACGCCCGCGCATCGGGCGGCATCGACCGCTCGAAGCGATGGTGCGCCCGCTCGACGACCTCGGCGGCACGGCGGAGGTGCACGGTCCGGGCCGTCGCGAGACCGAGGCGATCGACGAGCTCCATCCCTCGCTCGCTGCCCGCCCGGACCAGGTACTCGACGGCCAGCCCACCCGGGACCGGGAGCTCGGTCAGCGCCAGGTCGAAACCTCCGCGGGCTGCGGGTCCGTGGCCCATCGACCGGCACCAGCAGGTCCGGGCGGGATGCGAGCAGTCGACGGCGACGACGAACAACCCGGCCCGCCGGGCGGCGAAGTCGCGGTCGGGGTGCGGACCATGGGTGCGGGTGCGATCGAGCACGTCGAGCGCGGCGAGATCGCAGCTGCGCACGCCGACGACGGCACGCTGCCGAGGCTCGACGTTCGCGCTGTCGACGAGGAGCCGCCCGTCGCGGCGTCGCATGGTCCACACCGGGACCGTCGGCGGGTGCACGAGCGCCTTGAGCGAGTCGGGACCCGGGCCGTACGAGAAGCGGTCCGGCGCCGGGGTCTGCTCGGTCCGGTACGAACCGGCGTCGTGGGCGTCGACGACGCCGACCGGGAGGTCGTCCGCCGACCGGATCGGCGCGAGCCTGATCACACCGTCGTCGAGGACCGGTCCGATGACGTCGTCGAAGCGGTCGACGAGGGCGTCGACGAGATCCTCGAGTCCGCCGGCGTCCATGACCCAGCGTTCGCTGCCTGTGCGGTCGTCCACCGGGTCACCTCCTCACCACTGTGCGGGCATGAACATCATCGGACCGCACCGGCCGGGGTGCCAGTGCCGAATGTCTCGGATGGGGTCGCCCCGCCCGAGCGGACCGCGAACTTGACGACCTCGGCGGTCAGGAGCACGCTCGCCGCCAGTCCGGCGCAGATCGCCCAGCGCCCCGGCGACAGCGGCGTGGCGTCGAAGGCGTGATTGAGGCCGGGAAGGTGGACGACCATCACCTGGGCGGCGACGGTCGCGGCTGCGGCCCACCACAGCAGCCGGTTCGCGAACGGTTGCACGAACGCGCTGATCCGATCCGATCGGGCGGTGAAGGCGTTGCCGATCTGGGCGAGAACGAGGGTGGTGAAGGCCATCGTCCGGGCGGTCTCCACGTCGCCGGAGCCGCCGAGGAGCCCGCCCTCGAGCTCGAGGTCGAGTGCGACGAGGCTCGCAGCCGCGGTCGCCAGACCGACCGCCACGATCGTCCGCAGCATCGCGCCGTCGACGACGCGCTCGTCGGGGCTGCGCGGCGGCCGGGCGAGCACGTCCTCGACCGACGGGTCGACGCCCAGGGCGAGCGCGAGCAAGCCGTCGGTGACCAGGTTGATCCACAGGATCTGGGTCGCGAGCAGCGGGACGGCGAGTCCGCTCGCGTCGCTCTGCAGGCCGAGCCGGCCGGCGAGCAGCACCCCGAGGAAGACGACGAGCACTTCACCCGTGTTCGACGACATCAGGTAGCGGAGGAACTTGCGGATGTCGGCGTAGATCTCGCGGCCCTCCCGGATGGCCCCCACGATGGTGGCGAAGTTGTCGTCGGCGAGCACCATGTCCGAAGCTTCCTTGGCGACGTCGGTCCCCGTCCGACCCATCGCGACCCCGATGTCGGCCTGCTTGAGCGCCGGACCGTCGTTCACCCCGTCGCCGGTCATCGCGGTGACGTGACCCGTGCGCTGCAACGACTCGACGAGCCGGAGCTTGTGCTCGGGATCGACGCGGGCGTACACCCCCGTCCCGGCGGTCGCGCGGTCGACGGCGGCGTCGTCGAGCGTGGCGAGCTCACGTCCGGTGAGCGCGACGTCGGCGTTCGCGATGCCGAGCGCGGCTGCGATGCGAGACGCCGTCCGGGGGTGGTCGCCGGTCACCATCACCACCTCCACCCCGCCGCGTCGCGCATCCGAGATCGCCTCGCGCGCCTCCGGGCGCGGCGGATCGATGATCCCGAACACCGCGAGGAGGATCAGGTGCTCCTCCTCCACGTCGGCGGTCGCGTCGGGCTCGGCCGGCCGGTACGCGACCGCGATCGTGCGGAGCGCGTCGGCGGCGAGGTCGTCGACGGCCGCCGACCACGACGCGCGCCGATCGTGGGTGAGCGCGACCACGTCGCCGCCCACCCGCTCGCGGTCGCAGCGATCGAGCAGCACGTCGGGGGCACCCTTGGTGAACACCGCGGGACCGCCGGGCAGGCCGAGCCACTCGTCGGGCAGCGTGTTGAGCGTCGACATCAGCTTGCGGCCCGAGTCGAACGGGATCTCGGCGATTCGCTCCGACGCGGGGTGCGCCCGAACGGCGAGCTTCTCGGCGGCGACGACCAGCGCGAGCTCGGTCGGCTCGCCGTTCGCGATCCAGTCGCCGTCGGCACCCCGGTCGAGCGTGGCGTCGTTCACGAGGCTCGCAGCCCGGAGCGCGCACTCGACCTCCTGCCGCCATGTCGCGTCCACGATCGGACGATCGTCCGCCCGCAGCTCGCCCACCGGTCGATACCCGGTTCCCGTGATCGACGCACGGCCGGACGGCGTCACCACTGCGACGACCGACATCTCGTTGCGGGTGAGCGTCCCCGTCTTGTCGGTGCAGATCACGGTGGCCGAGCCGAGGGTCTCGACCGATGCGAGCTGCTTCACGATCGCGTGGTCGGCAGCCATGCGCTGGACGCCGACCGCGAGCACGATCGTGAGGATCGCCGGCAAGCCCTCCGGGACGGCCGCGACCGCGAGGGAGACACCGACCACGGCGGCGTCGAGGACGCCGGCGAGACCGTCGACGTTCGACGTGGCGATGATCGTGACGACGACGATCGCGGCGAGCACGACCACCACGACGCCCAGCATCTTGCCGAGCCACGCGATCTGGCGCTCGAGCGGGGTCGGCTCGTCCTCGGCTTCGTCGAGCAGGCGGGCGATCCGCCCGATCTCGGTGCCCATGCCGGTCGCGGTGACGACGCCGACGCCTCGGCCCTGCGTGACCGCGGTTCCCTGGAACACCATGTCGGAACGGTCGGCGGTCGCGGTGTCGAGCGGCACGGTGCCGACCGACTTCGCAACGGGCGTGCTCTCGCCGGTGAGCGCCGCCTCCGACACGGTCATCGACGCGGTCTCGATGAGGCGGCAGTCCGCACCGACCGCGTCGCCCTGCGCCAACAGGATCACATCGCCGGGAACGAGGGCCGCGGCGTCGATCCGCTGGACGTGCCCGTCGCG